>JAJZEJ010000747.1 GCA_021828635.1 Chloroflexota bacterium | reverse complement strand
ATAGAGAATGGCACTGCCACTGACGGTGCCACTATTGGTGACGCGCACGCTACTCTTGATGATGGTTCCTGCGGTGCCATCAAAGATAAAGTAGGACTTGGTGAGTGGCTCGGCGGCGTCATAGGAGACAGGTTGCAAAGAGAAGATCGCCTGTCCGCTCTCAGCATAGGCAACCGAGGACATCCCAACGCCGAGGGTTGCGGCGATACACACGCTGAGCAGCAGGAGGCAAGCCGACCATGTTCTCATTAGTGAGCGAAGAAACACGCCGAAGCGCGTCAAGAAAGCTGCTATAGACATCAGATATACCTTCTTAAAAAAACCTTTGAAAGTCATAAAAAAAGCAATTGTACCATCGAGACCATAAAACGTGAGGGCCTCCAGAGCCGAACACGAGCGTTGCTCCCCTGGCTTCGTCGCTGCATTAGTACCGCGCTCTCTCGTGGGGAGAAGGATGTTGCCAGATCTCCCCACGGAGGAACCAGCGCAAGCAGCTTTACGGCCCGCTGACAATCGCCACATCGACGGTGCTACCATAGGTACCCGCGATGGTCGAGGCAGGAACCGTGATCGTGACCGTTGGTGTGATGGCGAAGATGCCCAAGCCGCTATTGGCAGCCGCATTGTAAAACTTTACGGCGGTTGGCGCGGTGCTGCCTGCGGGAACGCCGAGAGGATAGCTAATACTATTAATCGGAGCGGTGCAATGATTGCCCGTACTCTGGCATACCACGGAGGGAGCCGTGAGAATGCTGGAGGCCGTGGTTGGTAAGGTATGTCCATGACCATCGCTGAACTGCGTGGAGGTGATGGTCAGGTTCCAACCGTTGCCACTGCCAGTAGCATCAGTGACCGTCAAGGGAAGCGTATAGGTGGTGGTCTGATCGTTACCGTTGAGCGTGACGGCGGTGGCTTGCACGCTATTCGGCCCCGTCTCGGTGAGCGTTCCCGCATTGATGGTCACGCTCGCGTTGGTTCCTGAATCGGCGAAGGCGGCCACTACAGAACCACCTAGCGTGAGAAGCAGGATTGCCAGAAAACCCAGATAGAAACGCATCGATTTGTTTGTGAGAAAGCGCATGAATAATCCTTTCTTGGGTTCATAATTCCACAAGTTGATAGGAAAAGCGCAACAAAGACGCATGGCAGGTAGCGTGCGGCGTGCAAAAACATTTGCAATCTTGTTGTGTCTTTCGCATAAGAGAGTGTGATAGAAGTATCTTGAGACCTATTGAGAGATCAGACATTCTCTAGCGCAACCATATGTTTTTTTCAGGCTCAAAAGAAGAGAGAAACGGTTGAGAGAAGGTGTAGATTATGTGCGTAAGGTGATGAATCCGCAACTATAAATATTGTGTGACAAGGTCTCCTGCATGCACCGCGAAAACCTCTTTCTGCATGCTCTTTGGTGCAAGCGAAAGTCATCGTATGCATAACGCGCCTTGTGAGAGCTATGCTTCAATAATGGATGATTGTTGTCTTAGTAGAGACTGCCGCTATTTTAGTGTAGAGTAGGGGCGGAAGTGGGAACCCTTGTGGTCGCCCGTTGGCCCCCACGCATCCATTGTTCCTTATTTGAACAGGATTGACCGCAAGGGGTGTTACTACATGTATATTCCGCCGCCAAAGGCGGCGCTCCGCGCCGTAGGAGCACGCTAGATGTAGTGACACCTCTTGTGGGTGCCATGCCCGTTACATCTCATTACTCGCTTGCTCGTTTCCGAAGAAGTTCCAATAGATGTCAGGCTTCTTGTCAACATCAGATTTACATTGTTGTAGAGAGTTCCAAACCCAGTGCTTTGGCGAGGCGAGTACCCAGTTCCTGGTCTACCTGATACCAGTGCTTGAGGGCGCGTTCTTGGATGGGACGCTCGACGCTCTGGCTTATGTGACCGGCGATGTTGCTGACCAAATGGGCTTTGTCGGGCTCTGAGAGGACATGGCGGTAGAGATTACCGGCCTGCCCGAAGTCGCTATCCTCGGCATGCAGAGCGTAGGCACTACGTACCATGTCGCCGCTCACCGACCAGGATGGGTCTGGATAGCGTTCCGCATCGGCTTGTGGGCCGCCGTAGCTGTTGGGCGCGTAGACCGGCTGGTTGCCATTGTGGCGATAGCGCATCGCACCGTCTTTGTTGTAGCTATGCACCTCGCTCAACGGCTGATTGACCGGCAATTGCAGGTAGTTGGCCCCGATGCGATGCCGATGCGTGTCGGGATAGCTGAACAGGCGACCGAGTAGCATCTTATCAGGGCTGGGGCCAATGCCAGGTACCATATTCGCTGGCTCGAACGATGCCTGCTCGATCTGTGCGAAGAAATTCTCCGGGTTGCGATTAAGCACGAGGCGACCAATTGTGATCGGTGCATAATCGCTATGCGGCCAGACCTTTGTGAGATCGAAGGGATTGAAGCGATAGTTCTCCGCGTCGGCGAAGGGCATGATCTGCATCTCTAAGCGCCAGACCGGATAGTCCTGCTTATTGATCGATTCGCGCAGGTCGCGGCGATGGTAGTCAGGGTCTTCCGCCGTCATAGCCTTTGCCTCACCATCGGTGAAGTTCTGAATACCCTGCTCCGTCTTGAAGTGGTACTTGACCCAGAACTTCTCTCCAGCGGCATTGAGCCACATGAAGGTATGACTGCCGTAGCCGTTCATATGACGGTAGGTGCGCGGTGTCCCACGATCAGACATCAGGAATATTACCTGGTGCATCGCTTCAGGCGAGAGCGACCAGAAGTCCCACATGGCGTTGTTGCTGCGCATATCCGTGTCGGGCATACGCTTCTGCGAATGGATGAAATCCTGGAACTTCGAGGGGTCGCGCACAAAGAAGATTGGCGTGTTGTTGCCAACCAGGTCGTAGTTGCCCTCTTCTGTGTAGAATTTGATGGCGAAGCCACGCGGGTCGCGTACCGTATCGGCTGAACCCAGTTCACCGGCCACCGTTGAGAAGCGGGCGAGAACGGGTGTGCGTTTGCCGACTTTGTTCAGAAAGGCAGCTTTTGTCCATTGCGTGGCCTCGTGCGTGACCTCGAAGTAGCCGAACGCGCCGCTACCTTTGGCATGCACCACACGCTCCGGCACGCGCTCACGGTTGAACTGCGCCATTTTCTGGATGAGATAATGGTCTTGCAGCAGCAGAGGGCCATTTGGGCCGACTGAAAGCGAGTATTGATCGCTCGCAGCCGGAATACCAGCATCCGTCGTCGTAATCGGCGGTTTTTGATCGTTTTGATCACTCATGAAGTATATTACTTTCTAGTCCTTGCTACATTTCATGTGGTTAACAAATGGGCTTGACACCCATAAGAGGTATCGCCCCATCCATCATACCATCTGAAAGGCTTATCGTACATAATAGATCCGTCGTAGGAACGCGCTAAATCACGTTTACAGGCCGAAATCGATGTCTTTGAAGTCTGGGATGAAGACGGGTGCGTCCGTGATGATCGTGTCGGTGGTCAACAGCAGACCAGCGATGCTGACGGCGTTTTGCAGGGCGGCACACGTGACCTTGACGGGATCAATGATGCCAGCTTTGAACATATCGACATACTGGCCGGTCAGGGCGTCGAAGCCGTAGCCGAACGGCTTTTCACGCACATACGAGACGACGACGGCCCCATTGTAGCCAGCGTTGACGGCAATTTGGCGCAGTGGTTCTTCCAGAGCGCGGCGCAGGATATTGAGTCCCACTACCTCGTCTGGATGCTTGGTTTTGACACTATCCAGCGCAGGTTGCGCGATGACCAATGCGGCTCCGCCCCCTGGCACGATGCCCGCTTCCAGCGCCGCTCGTGTCGCGGATAGTGCATCCTGTGTGCGTAGCGTGCGCTCTTTCATCTCTAATTCAGTCATTGCGCCAACTTTGATGATGCCAACGCCGCCCGATAAACTTGCTAATCGCTGCTGAATTTTCTCGTGATCGTAGTCGCCTGTCATATGCGTGAGTTGTGCGCGTAGCTCGTGAATGCGCTTCTGCACAGCTTCTTTGCTGCCAGCGCCGTCAACAATGAGCGTGGCATTTTTCGTGGTGGTCACGCTGCGGGCATGGCCCAGATCGGCCAGTGTGGCCTTTTCCAGCCGTCGCCCCAACTTTTCGCTGATGACATGCGCCCCCGTCATGATGGCGATGTCTTCTAAGACGGCCTCGCGGCGGTCGCCAAAGCTGGGATTGCGAATGCCTAGCACAGAAAAGACGCCGCGTTTCTTGTTGACGACCAGCGTTGCCAGTGCCTCACCCTCGATATCTTCGGCGATCACCAGCAATTCTTTCTGACCTTGCGCCAGCAGTTTTTCCAGTAGAGGCAACAGTTCTCGAATATCGGTGATCTTCCTATCGGTGACGAGAATCGGTGGATGCGACAGCACGGTCTCCATGCGCTCCTGGTTTGTGACCATCGCCGGTGAAATATAGCCCCGATCAAACTGCATGCCTTTGATATATTCAACCTCGGTCGTCTGACCGCGTCCCTCTTCAACCGTCACAATGCCATCGCGGCCTAACTGGTCGAGAACATCCGCGATCAATGCGCCGATCTCTGGGTCTGATGAGGCGATAGCGGCGACCTGAGCCAGCTCCTCGCGGGTCTCAACAGGCTGACTCAGAGCTTTGATCTCGGCCAGTAGTACCTCAAGTCCGCGCTCCAGGCCATTGCGTAGCATCATGGCATTGGCTCCGGCAGCGATATTTCTCAAGCCCTCGTTCAGAATGGCCTGTACCAGGATCGTTGCCGTTGTTGTACCATCGCCCGCCACATCGTTGGTTTTGATGGCGGCCTCTTTAATCAGTTGCACGCCCATGTTGGTAAAGGGGTTTTCCAGGTCGATGCCGCGTGCGATGGTTACGCCGTCGTTGAGTACCTTTGGCGCTTCAAGCGGATGATCTAAGATCACATTGCGCCCCTTTGGCCCAATCGTGACCTTGACGGCATCGGCCAGGATATCGACGCCCTTCTTGACCGAGTAACGCGCCCTTGCATTGAATTGAAGCTGTTTCGCCATGAAGCTATACTCCTTCGTATCTATCCGTCAATTTATACCGACGATTTCTATGGGACAAGAATGCCGCGCCCGCGTAGTTTGCCGCTATCCAGGTCGTGGATGGCATCCAGGGCGGCATCTAGAGGATAGATGGCGGTATGCAACTTGACTTTGCCCTGCGTTGTTAGCGTCATCAATTCGGCCAAGTCGTTATAGGTACCGACGAGATTGCCGATAAAGTTGATCTCAGTGGAGATGATGTCAATCGTTGGTACGTCCAGTCTGCCGCCGTAACCAATGATATAGTGCGAACCGGCACGCTGGAGCATCTGCACGGCGTCGCGCTCGGCTCCGCGTTCGCCCACGAAGTCAATCACAGCCTCGGCTCCCAGCCCATCGGTGATCTCTTTGACCTTCGCCACGTGCTTGCCATCGGCGACCACGGTATAGTCGGCTCCCCATTGGCGTGTCAGTTCCAGCGCGGCGGCTGATTGATCGACGACGATGATCTCGGCTGGCGTGAGGGCTTTAAGGCACTGTACGCCGATATGGCCCAGGCCACCTGCGCCAATCACGACGACTTTGGTGCCAGGATAAAGTAGCGTCGAGGCTTTTTTGACGGCGTGATAGGCAGTCAAACCGGCATCAGCCAGCGCGGCGATATCCTTTGGAGCCAGGCTGCTATCCGCGCACTGGTCTTGAGAAAGTTTGCCATACCGCCATCAACCGAGATGCCAGGGAAACTGGAATTACTGCAATGCATATCATTGCCAGCGCGGCAGGCACGACACAAGCCACAGGTAACAAGTGGATGCACAATGACGGTATCGCCCACAGCCACGTTGCTAACCGCCGAGCCAATCGCCTCTACCCAACCAGCGTTTTCGTGACCGAGCGTGTAGGGCAGCGTGACGCCAGATTTCTCGATCCACTGACCCTCGATGATATGGAGATCGGTGCGACAGAGGCCAGCGCCGCCGATACGCACGATCACATCGTGTGGTCCGGTGACTTTTGGTTCAGCAATTTCCAGAATGCGCGGTGACTGGTTATACTCAAGCAAGCGTACAGCTTTCATGCCCGTTCTCCTCTTCATGTAGTATTTCTGGTACAGCTTTATTTGCGTCAGGACCATAGCGTGTCTGGAACATATCAACGCAAAAAACGGTGTTAAACATGATGTTCATGCGAATAGAACGCGATTGACGCAGGTAGCTCTGGAGTGTGCCTGGGGTGATAGGTTGACCATGCTCATCGGTGAAAAGCAGATCCTGAGCCGTCTGCGCGATGCCCAGCGTTTGAGCGCGGCGCAGATAAGATGTCACTGTGCGTGCGGCCTGTTTCAGAATCACAACCTGCTGCTGAGATGTAACAATCAGCACTCGTTGCGTGGCCTCCTCAACCGTCAGGTCAGCAATTTTGAGTGCCAGCAGAGTCGCCTCGTCGAGGCCGACTTTGATGAGAGCGCGTAACAGCGTATCCTGGCGAGTGAGAAAACCTTTGCGCAAAAAAGTCAGGCGTAACTCCTCAAGGTTATCCTCGGCCTCATCGGGGAAGGCTTCGACAAACGATTTATTGGCGTTGACACCGGAGCTGACCTCCTCGTCGGCACAATGGTCGAGCAACAAAATCTGCACAGAGCGCACGCCAGAAAGAGTGCGTACTTTATCGCGCAGATCGGCAGCCATCAGGTAAGCAAAGTTGGGAGCGCACCAGTAAGTAGGTAACTTAAAGCGAATGGTGACATCGGAATCGGCAACCTGCACGCTGTCGATGAAGCCCAATTTCACCAGAGATTCGTCTAATTCCGGGTCAAGCACATCGGCAATCGCCGTGTAGACCATTGCCTCTGTGATCGTAGGAGAAAATGCATCAGTAGACGCCATGAAACAACTCCCCTCGCCGTAGGGGCGTGATTCATCACGCCCATGCGCCCGTCATCCACATCCATTACCCGCCAAACCGTTCACAAGGCACAGGGCGTGATGAATCACGCCCCTACGCAAATGTGATAATCACGTCTCTACAACAACTAATCCGCTGGAGTGCCGATGCCACCGGAGTGCGAATAGAGCTGGGCTGCTTGTTGCGAGAAGCTGTCGTTGCGTGTCTTGGCAAGTTGCTCATCGACATTGATGCCATAGAGTCGTGCGGAGTTGAGACCGAGAATCTTGCGGCGAATCTCCATGTCCATCTTGACGCCATACTCGGCTTGCAGGTCTTCTGGCAGCTGGAAGGCCATGAATTTCTCGACCAACCACTTCGGCTCCCAGATGGCGTAATCGCTGCCGAAGACGATTTTATCCGGCCCAATCCAGAACAGCAGGTTTGCCATGACTTCGGCGAAGTAGCGTGGGCGTGGATGGATGAAGGGTAGCACGACAGCCAGGCCCGCGTAGACGTTGCTCTCTTGCGTGGCAATCCAGCAGAAATCTTCGATGCGTGGCAGACCGGCATGTTCGATGATGAAATTCAGGTCGGTGAATATTGAGGCAGCATCATCGACATCGGCCACATCAAAGGCGTCGCGGTTGAGTGGATAGATCGTCGGCCCTTTGTGAACGTGAATGTTGGTGATGCCGAGTTTGCCACACTCTTCTAGGAAGCGATAGGACTCAGGGTCGGAGAGTTTGTAGCCCTTTGAGCTACCACGCCATTCAGCCGTGTAGAGCTTGACACCCTTGATGTCCCATTCGCCCTTCTGGCGGCGTAGATAGTCCAGGCCAGCCGCGCCGTCACGGGGATCGAACGCTCCATTGAGAATGTAGCGGTCAGGATAGGCTTTCTTCATGGCGCTATTCTGCTCGATGGTGTTGAAGCCATCTTTGTAGAAATCGGTTAGATAGGTGGGTTGCAGAATGGCGACATCGACGTAGCCTTTGACGAACTGGTCGTAGACCATGCCCTCCGCCGTATATTTCTCATATCTTTCGAGTGGCCACACATATTCGGCGGGCGAGAGGTTTTTGTGATAGGCGTAGAAGCAATCAATCCAGCCACGCCCATATTTGTTCAACTGGTTGGCCGGACTGGCATCCCACAGATGCGAATGGCCATCGACGACGAAGACCTCTTCTCCATTAGCAGTGCGATACATGGTGAGATGACCTCCTTGTGGGGGCGTGGTTCATCACGCCCTGTGAACATACAGAATAATGTGACACACGTAAAAAATGTAAATGCACGAAAACGGTTTGAGGGCGTGATGAATCACGCCCCTACACACGGGATTGTCAATGTGCTTAATCGATCCCTGCATCAATGACAAAGAAGCTTAATCGTCACCGGCGACGGCAACTTCATTGAAGCCCAGGTATTCGGCGGCATCTTCGGGATTGGCGAAGAGTAGCACCTTGTCATCGAGGCGTACCTGCCGTCCGTAGTGCGT
Organism: Chloroflexota bacterium; assembly: GCA_021828635.1. The sequence continues at coordinate 2,982 of JAJZEJ010000747.1, read as the reverse complement.
TGAAGTCTCGACCTCGAAGTCGTAGACGCCGTATTCGCCTGGCTCGTAGCCCAGCGCCGCGCCGATCTCATCCATGTCAAACTCAAGCACGCGCTCCCCGTCCACACGGATAATCGCCGGATAGCGCGTGATCTTCACGCCGGGTTTCTTGCTCATCACTTCGGCGATAGCGTTACCCTCGACGCTGGCGCTCAACGTCACGCCACATAGGTTAGAAGGCTCACGTTTGAATGTCATGGTATATGCGGCATGTGTACCCGGATTGCCGGTTGCCTGGCTCATAGTTGTACCTCCTTTGGCAACTCTACTCCAAGTCTCGATAGGTTGGCGCTAAAGCGTTCTTTGGCTCGCTCGTATGCCTCTTCAAAGCGCACAGTCTTGATGCGCACTTGCGACCAAATGGGCTGAAGCTGGCGAGCCGCCGCGACGCTGTACGGAGTCCAGTGGGCCAGCCACTCACGCATAATGTTTTTATTCGCGGTCCCATGTACCTCGTCATCCGCGAGCATCTTGTACAAGTCCATCGTGTAAGCCAGGTTGCGCTCGTAATCGTGTTCGGCGATACCGAACAGCACAGGGGTGATGAAATCTCCGTGAGGTGCGGCGGCTTGCATCACAAACTGGCTACGGAACAGTTCGCCACACAGCGGCTCATAGATCAGGTTAGTAGCGAAAACCTGCTCGGCCCAATCGGGGGTAGCTGTTAAACGCTCGACATTCTCGCGCGTGCCGAGCCAGGCGGGATCGCTCTTCCAGGTCTGCTTATGTGCGCTACCGTTGAAGTTTGCAATGCGCTCGCTCACTTCCAGGTTGTACAGCACCATATCTTGCGCCAGGCGTAGCTTGTCCATGCCGTTGACACAGATGGCGTTGTTAATCATGTTCGTCGTGCCATCGCGCTGCGCTGGCACAAAGACATGCATACCTAAGCCGAACTCAGCATGCATAGCCGCGCCCACATGAGTCTCAACACATTTCACCCAGCCCTTGTCCCAGGAAGTATAGACGTTCTGCTCACGCGCCATTGCCAACGTCTGCTGTATCTGGCGCTCTGTGTTGGCCTCGCGGATATAGAAAGTGCGGTGCCACTGCTCATTAGGGTCGCGGAAGACGTGCCAGTTAGAGGACTTCATCTTCGTCCAGCGCGGGTCATAGCCTTCGGTGCCATCGGCGAAGGCATACAACCAGCCCTGTAAGAGGTAGCGATCAGGGTCGGGCTGCACATCGACGGTCACATCTTCATAGACGCTCGATTGCCGTCCTTTCGGCGTAAAATAGTTGAACGAGCGGCTATCCGAGCCGACAAAGGTCGCGGCACCCGCGCCAGCGTTCGTGACATGAATCGCTGGCCCATTGTCAATCGTTGGGTCTGGCATGATAGGTTCTTTCCTTCCTTTCAAGCTACAATGCTGGATACGCTGCGTTACTCTACAATTCCAGTGGGCGTGAATTTATCGTAGTAGATGCGATCTTCGCTGATGCCCTTGCTGATAAGCACGGGAATGGCGGCGTCGATCATGGGTGGTGGTCCACAGAGGTATGCCTGCGTGTGTATCTGGCCTTCTTCCAATTGGCGCTCAAGCACCTCGGTAATCAGTCCAGTCTCGCCGTCCCACTCGTCGGCCTCGGTAGCCATCGAGAGCGCGGGAACGAAGCGGAAGTCGGGCAAGCGTTGCTCTAGTTCGTGGAGGCGGCCGAGGTAGAACAGGTCTTTGCGCGTTCTGGCTCCATAGAAATAGGTAGCTTTGCGTTGCACGCCACGCTCAGCCATGTCGTTGAGCAATGACCAGAGTGGTGCCATACCGGAGCCACCGCCGATACAGATAATATCGGCAGGGGTTTTCTCACGGAGCATGAAAACACCATAGGGACCTTTGACCTCTAACTCTTGACCTTGCTTGAATCCCCCATCTAGCAGGCCAGAGAAAAGACCACCGGGGAACACCTTGATGATAAATTCCAGGTATTCTGTGTTACGTGGGGTGTTTGCCATCGAATAGGCGCGATACTCTTCACTATCGGGAATACGGATAGAGACGTATTGACCGGCATTGAAGCGCAGCCTTCTCTCTGGCTCTGTGAGTTTAAGAACGAGGCGACGAATATCATGGGTCAGAGGTTCGATAGCTGCGATGGTGGTTTGATAGGACTCAATCGGGATGCCGAGCCGCAAGATGTCCTCATCGTAGTTGATGAGTTCTACTTCCAGATCGCTATAGGCATGGCTACGGCACAACAAGACATAACCCTCGTCGCTCTCGAACTCTGGTAGCGCGAAGGTCGAGTACTTTTTCATCTCCAGGTCGCCATCGAGTAGAAACGACTTGCAAGCTCCGCACTGCCCCTCTCGACACCCATGCGTTAACGATACTCCCTGACGAAAGGCTGCGTTGAGAACCGTTTCGTCTTCGTTGACATCGATCTCAATGTTGACCGGTTGAAAGCGGACTTTGTGTGTAGCCATTCCTGAAGCATCCTTACTTGTGAGGGTGTGATAAATCACACCCCTACGGTATTGCGCGTTACATGGATGAGATGCGATGCATCGGTATGTGGACGCGATCAATCGGTCAGCGGACGCGATCAATCGGGTCCCTACTTGATGGCGAAGCCCTTTTTGTACTCGGCCATGTGGGCCTCGCGCTGCTCTGGCGTCATCTTGTTGAGCAGGACGTTGGGACTCTGGAACTCGATGCCTTTAAGGTGATCGAGCGTCCACATGTACTTGTCCTCGAAGAGAACGTGCGGCTGCGGGATGAGCGTCTTGCCGTCTGGGCGCACGAAGCCCTGATCGACCATCACATCGGCAACATCCCAACCGTGATAGCAGGTTTCCCATTCGCGCTTGCCGACCAGTTGGCCCATTGCCGGGGTCGGGCGTCCCTCATATTCCTTGCGGAAGGCCACTTTGTCGGTCCAGTGGCAGGTCTTGGAGCAGTAGGTGCGTACCTGGCCGTCAACGGTGTCCATGATCGTGTCTTC
>JAJZEJ010000543.1 GCA_021828635.1 Chloroflexota bacterium | reverse complement strand
CATCAGCAAAGTAGGTCTCCAATGGCACACCATACGCCTTTGCCTCAGCCGCGATCTGTTTTGCATGAGCGAAGGGAATCAGGTTATCGCCCGTGGCATGCACCAGCAAGATGGGGACTGAATGCTCAGCCAGTGTAGGTTGCACACGTCCTCGACCTTTAGTTTTGGGCTTCGGCTTCCAACGGCGAAAACTTCTGTCAGTGCGTGCCACAAAACCATAGCCAAAGCGTAGACGGAAGACGACAATGCTGGCCGCGATAATAGCCCAGGCAATCGCCGGTAGCAGATGGCCCAATTGACGCAACTGTGGTTTCAAGCCATTGTATGCCTGCGTTATTTGATAACAGACAATACGCTGGAGCATCTCATCCGAACGGGCAAAGGGACTATCAGCAACAATAGCAACTACATCAGGATGAGGTGGTGTGAGCAGCGTGACCGAGGCACCCATTGAAAAGCCTTGCAGAATAATTCTCCCTGGCAACGTCTCTGGTTGGCGACCAGCGGTGACGATAGCAGCTTCGAGGTCGTGAATTTCCGCGTTTCCGCCGCTCGTCATTACGCTCTCGCTACCACCATGCCCACGAAAATCGAAAAGCAGAATATTATAGCCGCAAGCATATTCTATAGCAGCGACAGAACGCAGATGCGAACGGTCGATGCGATAGCCATGACAAAGCACAATCGTGGGAGCTTGACGCGACTGGAACCAGAAATCACCACGCAATAACACGCCATCTTCGGTGTTGAATAACAGGGAACGCTGTACCGATAGAGGTGGTTCAGTGTAAATCTGCGGCACATCCCAGGTGAAGTCCGCACTATCCAGGTTCTTGTGAGGGCTGGAAAACTCATTGACAACATGATTCGCCAGAATAGTAAGGCCGCTGGTGACGGTCAGACCGAGCAGTCCGGTACTGGTTGCTAGCCCAAGTACCAATCGATGATGCCCAGACATAGATTGCGCTCCTCTCTACTGTAGGGTTACTACACGCATCTATTTAGAGAACATGTCAGCATAACAACGTTGTAAACACTGTGTCAGGGAGCGTCATTGCTCCTTGCTCTTCGCCATCGCTTATATTAGAATAGATGGGCCTCCTTGTACGGCTTGCTCGCACAGCTACAGCTATTGCTCTATGGCGGTCATTTCCCCCGCTTGTCGTTTCACCCCATACTGCGCCAACCCAACCATATCTGCTACTATTTTACCTGAACTCATCACTCCTGGCAATCCTGCCCCAGGATGAGTTCCGGCACCAACAAAATAGAGGTTCTCCACATCTTCGCTAACATTATGCGGACGGAACCAGGCCGATTGTGTCAAAAGCGGCTCGACCGAAAAAGCACTGCCAAGATAGCTGTTGAGCGTATTCTGAAAATGCAACGGGTCAATAGAATGCTCCGAGATAATGTGCCGCGAGAGGTCTGGCAGATAATGCTCCTCAAGATAGGCAATAATCGAGTCTCGATACGGTTTCGCCATTGTACGCCAATCTGTCCCACTGCCAAGATGCGGTACCGGCGACAACACATACCAGGAATCGCAACCCTCTGGTGCCAGTGACGCATCCGTCGCCGTGGGACGATGTAGGTAGAGCGAGAAATCTTTCGCCAAAACCTTGCGTTTGAAAATATCGTCCAGCAAGCCTTTATAGCGCGGCCCCATTAAAATCTCGTGATGGGCTATATGCTCATACTTGCGATCAGTGCCAAAGTAGATCACAAAGAGCGACATGGCATACTCCAGACTCTTTATTCGGCGATCCGTATTCTTCTTGCGGAAGCGGGCCGGAACTAAATGCAGGTAAGTAGAAGCCACATCGGCATTACTAACTACGGCTGCGGCAGGATAAAACTCACCATCGCGTGTATACACGCCTGTGGCACGCCCTGTCTGCCCGTTTATCTCAATCTCCGTCGCCTCAACATTGAGCAGCAACTTACCACCCATCTCTTCAAAGAGCTTCGCCAATGCGCGTACTAGCGCCCCTGTGCCACCCATAGTGTACCAGACCCCAAACTTCTGCTCCAATGTATGAATTAAGGCATAGATAGCTGTACTCTGGAATGGATTGCCACCAATCAGCAACGGGTGAAAGCTGAAAACCTGACGCAAACGTTCATCCTTGATATATTGATAAACGAAACCGGCCACCGATTTCTGCGCCTGTAAGCGCACCAGATCGGGAACAACCTTGAGCATATCCGACACATGTGTAAAGGGCTGGTCAATCAGCTCAAAACCTTTCTCGTAGATTTTAGCGCCTTCCTGAGCAAAACGCAGATAGCCTTCAACATCATCAGGGCTGATTTCGCGGATCTGACGCAGAATATTTTCACGGTCGTTGTTGTAATGAAAGATCAGGCCATCCTCAAAACGGATGTTGTAGAACGGGTTAATGGGGATGAGCTTGACATAATCCTCTGTCTTCTTGCCACACAGCGTAAACAGGTCATGAATGAGCCAGGGGGCGGTGAGAATCGTCGGGCCACCATCGAAGGTAAAACCATCCTGCTCGTAGACATACGCACGCCCACCGGGCTTGTCGCGCCGTTCCAGAATCGTCACCTCGTGGCCTTGCGCTTGCAGACGAATACCGGCGCTCAACCCGCCGAAGCCACTCCCAATAATCACAATACGCATGTATCTTCACCTTTGTATGTATAGTGCAATGCTGTCCAGTGATGGAAAGGAGGAAAAAGCTTACTCGCTCCAGGCATTGGCAGCACGTTTCACATACATCCCCTGCTTCTTACTTATTATACGTATAGGGATGTCGATTCATAGACGAGATGATACCACGAAGAGGGTAAAAAGCAAAACGTCAACGAAACGGCGTATCTCTGTACACATACGCCGTTTCGGTTCGTCAATTATTTCTGCTTGCGCCCAAACAGCGCCTTGAGGACTGGTTTGAGAATGGGTACGAAAGCTTGACGGTAAGGATACCACCACAGTTCTTTTTTCATCGGCAGACGTACACGCTCACTCATCACGTGGCGCACCTGACAAAATTCTTTCAAACCTAACGCCCCGCCATGCACGCGCCCAAAGCCAGATTGCTTGACACCCCCCCAGGGTGTCTCCGGCGCGGAATATGAGGAAATGACATCGTTAATCATCACAGTGCCAGCCTCGATACGCCGCGCCACACGGTCGGCATGTGCGCCATCCTTGCTAAAAACATAAGCATCCAGGCCATAGACACTCTCATTGGCTAGCCGAATTGCTTCCTCATCACTCTCGACCACCATAATTGGCAAGAGTGGGCCAAAGGTCTCTTCGCGCATGACCAGCATCTCATGGTTGACGTTGGTGAGGACAGTCGGCTCGTAAAAAGGGCCGGTAAGGTGTGCTGGACGTTTACCACCGACAACAACCGTGGCACCTTTCTCAACGGCATCATTGACCTGACGCTCCGCGATCTGCACCTGCTGTTCATGCACCATTGAGCCAACATCAACATCTTCTCCCTCTGCGGCCACACCCACACGCAGCTTTTTCGTCAGTTCTACCACACGATTGATGAACGTATCGGCCAGATTCTTATGCACATAGACACGCTCGACCGAGGCGCAAATCTGGCCGCAATTGGCGAACGCACCCCAAACGGCAGCTTGCGCGGCGCGTTCAACATCGGCATCGGCACACACGATCATCGGGTCTTTGCCACCCAGTTCAAAAACGACCGGCGTCAGATTATCGGCAGCAGCACGCATAATATGGCGTGCGGTTGGACCGCCACCGGTAAAACAAATTTTATCGACGCCACTGCGTACCAGGGCCGCGCCAGTTTCACCATAGCCATGCACGATATGAAACACATCTTTGGGCAGACCAGCTTCAATCAGCAGATCAGCGACGGCCTGACCACACATAGGTGTCATCTCAGAGGGCTTCAAGACGACGGTATTGCCAGCGATCAGCGCGGTCACGACCTCGGAGAGCGAGATGACGAAGGGAAAGTTCCAGGGTGAGATAATGCCGATGACACCCAGCGGCGTGTAGTGCAGGTAGCTCTTGCGATATTTGAGCAGGTGTAGTGGCACCGGCTCATCAGCCAGCATCTTCTCGGCGTTCTTGACATAATAGTTGATGATATCAGCCGCCGCCATGATCTCGGTCAGCATACTCTCCACCCGTGGCTTCCCCACCTCTTCCGAGATGAGACGCGCGAGCTTGTCAGAACGGTCAAGCATAAGATCACGGAAACGTAGCAGATACGAACCGCGTTGCCGAAAACGCAGCTCAGCCCAAAACGGCTGTGCTGCGCGTGCCGCTGTGACTGCTGAGCGCACAGCCTCTTCGTCCGCGATAGGTAGTTCGCCCAATACCGCGCCCGTGGTGGCATTGTGTGCAACTAACACGGACTTCGTCGCTTGTGATTGTTCCGTAATTGTCCTTTGAGCAGCATCTTGTTCAAGCGCCATATCTGCACATCCTTTATAGGCTATAAGAAAAATACCATTAAGAGAAAGTAGAGGCTGATTTATGATACCATTTAATTAGGGTCTTTAGTCAGTGTTAAAAGAATCCTCTTTCCAAAGCCGTTTTTTCGTCAAGTGCCTCATTCTCTAAAAGTTGCTTTACCTCGTGGAGAAACAAATCAAGAATATCAGCTTGAACAGGATGTTCATGTAAGAAATCACTATAAAACTGCCTGTAACTCTGGCGACCCTTAAAAGTCCTAAATTTCCCCCTTATATTTGAGTTTAGGCGTTTGGCTTTCCGCAAGATATATACTTTGTCAATTGGAGTGATATCGCTACTAATTGGTGACATATCTAGCCATTCACACAATAGAAAATACTTCGCTCCTGGAATTGCTGCCTTGAGGTCTCCCGCTGTAGCACATGCTTCCTGAAACATGGTTTTATCGAGATTCGTCTTGCATTCAGCGGCAACATATGCCAGATTTGTTGCTTCAGTCACAGCGTTCCTAAAATCAGGAGCATCGGATGCACGCAGGTAAAGAGGTTTGCTAATAGCAAAGTCCTGATCTTTGGTTCGTATTTTCATACCTCCGCCCTTCTCTGGCTTTACTAAATTTGAATCAAAACATAAAGAAGAAAAAGCCTTTGTTGGACCAATTAGAGCATTTGATCGTATAATCTGGTCTTTAAGACATGCATAAACAAGCCGTGGCAAAAACTCTTCAATAACGCTATTATCTAGTTTAATTTGTCCTTTCTCACGGTACAGCCAATCCTCACGGCTAGCAAAAACCAAATCTATATCTATATGTAACCTATATTCATTAAGAGACATTACCATATTTTGTAATTTCTCATTATAAGACATATTTGAGACTATAATAGCATTCATTGATGCAATCCACTGCTCATAATATTCTATTGTCTTTTCTATTTGAACAATATCATTTTGCGGTAGCTTGTTGCTTTCATGAATAGCTTTTAATTTCTCTACATGTGGTGTTGGAAACTCCATCATTGAACCCCTTTCTCTCTTATCTCCAGGTGTCGCATTTTTTCCGGCCATGCTGCTTCCCTATACCTGTTAGTTTCTCCATCAAATAGAGGGGATTTGCTAACAGTAGCAGTATTCTCTATAGCGGCGAAGATTTCCTTCTTTACCGCATCTCCCTCACACGAAAGAGCATTTTTCAGGCACCATAAAGCAACTTCTCTCGCAAAAGCGTCACTGGTTTGATGAGGGTGACAAGAAGGGAGAAAATGTAATATATCTTCATAAATAAGTTCTCCAAATTTATTCCGAAATTTTCGTTCCTGCCTTCTTTCTAATTTAAAGCCTGCTCCACCAACCGCTAGTAGTGCTACTATCAACCCATTCTCAAAACTTATACCGCGCACAGTAGACTCTCTTCCAACAACAATAGTTGCTCTTCCATCTGATTTTAAAATACGATGCATCTCTTTCAAGACATCCAGCATATCCAAAGCATATTGTATAACAGTCAAAAATCTATTGCCCCTGTTTTTTCTATTCGCCCCTATTTCACTCCTTGCCATTTCTAATACATTCCAACCCAGCATTTCCATCGCCTGACGGTTATTTTGGTGATAATTAAAAACATTGATATATGGCGGCGAGGAGACAATAAAGTCAACATGTTTCTCAGGCAAAGGAACAGATCGTGCATCTACATGAAACACTGTACATTCATTAGAGCTATACGGCATATTTTCTATAATTCTAATATGTTCTTGAAATGCTCGTGTAAAATCTATATGGGAACGAGGTTCTTTATAGCTCATATATCTTATTATAGCATTTGCTATAATATTATAAGAATAGACATCATTAGCTGTATCTTGCAGAAGTGCGAAAAGTGGGTTATCAATACTTTCTAAAAAGATATCCTGTTGCTGCTCCAAATAGGAAAATAAATCTTGCGTTAGAGGTCGGAAATATTTTTTGACAAGCTTTTCTGTATCTCCAATGATTGCTTTTCTTTCTTTAGGTGTAAAAGTAGCAAATTGAGCAGTTTTAGACATTTCAACAGCAGCAGGGTTGATTTCTGCCCCATACCCTCTAAGCCCTCTCCTAGCTGCTTCAAATAATGTTGTACCACTACCAACGAATGGATCAAAAATGATATCTGTAGTCTCACTATACGCATTCAGAAATATCTCTACTAATTCTGGCGAAAATTGTCCTCTCCAGGGAAGAAGGCTACTACGAAATTTATTGGCTAAATCAAGGTTTTCTTGTGGTATGGAGTCTCGATCATAAGGTATATCATCTATAGCTTTTACAAGTGCCTCAACAGTATCTGTTAGCATGCTACTTAGGGTATTATTATTTACTGATTCAGATTGAAAAACCATTATCTTAGCTTCTCCCATTTGCGGCTAACAGATTATTCACCAGTTTAGCCGATAGAAAATATCAGCGCAATGTATTTGGCCGAATAGTACTTTGAAATGATACCATTTTATCCTGACAAACAAACGCTTGCGACCATATGGTACACTGTACACTAACTCGACTACTACGACAAGACTAGGAAGAGGGAGATGGCATGCATAGACGCGCCCCTAGTTTTCATCCAGGACTGATGACCGATATGTACCACCCTGACGCAGCTTATATTTCCTGGCGCACCGGGCGTAACGGCCTCACCACCTTTGATCTCTATACGCGCACTGCACCTTTCGGCGGCGCTTATCTGCTCGTCGCCGGTCTGGAAGCAGCATTGGAATTTGTGCAGGCATTCCGCTATACCGAGCAGGAGCTACGCTTCTTAGCACATATCCGCGACTACGATGCCGCCTTTCTCGATGAACTGGCAAATTTGCGCTTTACCGGCGAGATTCTCGCCCTGCCCGAAGGCTCCATCGCTTTTCCCAATGAACCGATTATGCGTGTCACAGCCCCATTTCGTGAGGCGTTGTTGCTTGAAGCTGGTTTGCTGCAAGCGATTGGCCTCTCAACGCTGATCGCCACCAAAGCTTCACGCATCGTCTACGTAGCCGAAAAGGGGCGTCCGCGCCGCATCTCTGAATTTTCCTTCCGCCGCGCCCAGGAGCCGATGACAGTGGCGCGTGCATCCTATATCGGCGGCTGCGCCAGCACCTCGCTATTGAACGCTGCTTACGAATTTCGCCTGCCTGCCACGGGTACCGTACCCCATGCGCTGATTGAGATGTATCCTACTGAAGAAGAGGCATTTGAAGCTATTGCAGCCTCATACAATCGCTACACGCAGTTACTCGATACCTACGACTCGCGTGCTGCCATCCATACCGCCATTGAGGTTGCACTACGCTATCAGGAAATGTTCGGTCATACACTAGCGGCGGTACGCATCGATAGCGGCGATCTGGTAGCCGATAGCCTGTATATTCGTGAGCAGCTTGACCATGCAGGATTGACTGATGTGCGCATTCTCGTCAGTAGTGATCTGGACGAGTGGAAGATACAGGAGATGCTTGAGGCCGGAGCAGCCGTCGATTCATTCGGTGTCGGCACATCGCTGGGCAGTGGCGCTGGTTCGCCTGAGCGTGGCATCCCTGGTGGTTCGCTAGGTACAGTCTACAAAGAGGTTTGGTATGTCGATGACTCTGGCAACGAGACGCCCAAACTAAAAATCGCTGGCCCCAAGACGACATGGCCGGGCAAGAAAGAGATTTACCGCCATCCACAGTGGGAAGAGGATATCATCCAATTGGCGCACGAGCCTCGACCGGATAACTATCAGCGCATCTTACGGCCCGCCATGCCAAACGGAGAGATTATTCCAGGGAGTTTGCCGCCACTCTCCGAAATCCGTGAACTAGCGCAACAAAACCTGCGTCACATGCCAGAGAAGTATCGCGCCCTCTCAGTCGAGCAGCCCTATCCCGTGCGTTTCAGCGAAGGGCTACAATCTTTACAAAAACAAGCGGCCCGTCTTGTTGGCAAGGAGATTTGAAAGAACAGCGTTGTAATCTAGAATCTTTTCTGAACGTACAGTACTATAGAAGTAAGCGTAGGGGCCGGTTTATCGCGCCCTGGTTGGGTGAGATATGGACGCGATAAATCGGCTCCTACGTCATCCAAACGTGTAGCCCTCACAGTACCAGAGAAGGAGTACGACATTGGCCGAAATCCTCAAGCAGACGCGCAGTATTTGCCCCACGTGCGGAGAGATCGTTCCCGCTGTTTACGAAGTGCGTGCCGATGAACAGGTCTTCTTTAGCCGAACCTGTCCTGCACATGGTACCCTTGACACTGATCTCGGCACGCACGCCGCTTTCTACCGCAAATCCTTCCAGGTTGAGCGACTGATGATCGACCGCTATGGTGATGGCGGGGATACCGATATCTCACAGGGACTTTCGCCCTTTCCACTGCGCAAACCTGCCGGTCTCGCCATTCTGGAGATTACCGAACGCTGTAACCTCACCTGCCCAATGTGCTATGCTTATTCCAGCCCATCCGAGCGTGACTACTCGCTGGAAGAGATTGAGATGCGTCTGGATCAGTTGATTGCCGTTGAAGGTAAAGGCATCTCGATCCAACTCTCTGGTGGTGAGCCATCGGTACGCAAAGACCTGGACAAGATTGCCGCGTTGGTCAAGAGCAAAGGCTTCGCGCATATCGAGATGGTCAGCAATGGGATTCGCCTGGCCCGTGAAGCAGATTTTGCCGAAAAACTGGTGCAGTGGGGCTTTACCTCGGTCTATCTCCAATTTGATAGCACGCGACGCGAAGACATCATCGCACTGCGTGGCGAAGACCTGTGGGATGTGCGCGAAAAAGCGATTGCCGCGCTTGAACGCGCCAAGTTGCCCTCGGCTCTGGCCGTCTCGCTCTACGACGGACTGAATACTGACCAGATCCAACATGCCATTCATTTTGCCTGGCAGCATCCAGATACCGTCAGCGTGATCGCTCTTCAAGCCGCAACACCTTTTGGCCGTTTCGAGGTCAAAGGTGAAGGCGGGCAGACACGCGCTCCACGCAAATTGCGCATGGCCGAAATCCTTCAACTGATCGAGGAACAAACCGGCATCTCGCAAGACCTCTTCTTTCCGGTCGGTGAAGGTTCACCACTCTGCAACAGCTTTACCCTGCTCAAACACACGAAGGATGGCTACAAACCAATTGCGCCCAATTTCACGCTCAAAGAGTTCATGGACGTGATGGGAGAGCATCCTAATATGACGCTGCGTATGCTCACCCAGGGACGTTCCGCCATGTTACCATATATCGTGCAGAACGTCGGTGGTAGCCTCAAACTGCTCAAGACGCTCTGGCCCCACATCGGCACCGACCCGTCGTTATGGATGAAGCATAAGACGCTCACGATCTTCGTCAAACCATTCATGGATGAGAGCGACATCGATATGAGCCGCATCGAACGTTGCTGCTTCCACAATGCCTCACCTAGAGGCGTGATGTCCTTCTGCGCCCTCAACGCTCGCATGCGTCCGGCACAGCCACACGCCCAGGAGAGTGCCTTTGTGCCATTGCCCACACGGCGTGCCAAAGCACAACCTGTCGGTGACTAATTGCAACAATATCCATTCAGAGATGCGATAAATCAAGGGCGTGATACGTTAAGGGCGTGATAAATCACGCCCATACGGTTTTGTGTGTTTTTTGGTGATGTAGAGGGATGCTATGCGTTTTTCGATTATTATGCCTGTCCTCAACGAAGAGGCAGTATTGGAACAACAGCTTACACGTTTGAGTCAACAATGTACGCATGTAGATAGCGAAATTATTATCGTCGATGGTGGAAGTCGGGATGCAACTCTTGCGATTGCGCAACGCTATGGGCAGGTTATTTCGTCGCCACGCGGACGAGCATGTCAGATGAATGCTGGAGCCGCCGTTGCTAGTGGCGATGTGCTGCTCTTTTTACATGCTGATACCGATTTGCCAGAAAACGCTTTTATGGTTATCGAAGATGCCCTGTGTTCACCGAATGTCGTGGCGGGCGCGTTTCGTATCTGCTTCAACTGTGATCGCCTGCTCTATCGCCTCGTCGCCTTCGCCACCAATCTACGCTCACAGTTACGTACACTTTTTACCGGCGATCAGGCATATTTCATACGTGCCAGCAGTTTTCGCGCGATTGGTGGCTACCCAGAGCTACCTCTCATGGAAGACTTAGAGATCATCACACAACTGCGCAAAATCGGCAAAGTTGTCTTGCTACCACACTATGTAACCACATCGGCACGGCGGCACGAGAAGATTGGGCTGTGGAGAAGCATCTGTTTTATGTGGTATCTGCGTACACTCTACCGCTTTGGCGTCTCGGCGGCGCGTTTACAGCAGATGTATGTTGACATTCGATAAGTGGAGATAGGCGGAGATACACGATGTTGGCGATGTCTGACCTCTCAATCATCATCCCGACCTTTAACGAGGAACAGTGGATAGAACGCACACTGAAAGCTGTACTGAACAGCGCACCCGATGCCGAAATCATCGTCGTTGCTGGTGAAAGCCAGGATGCGACGGTTGAGCGTGCCAGCCTCTATGCCCCTGTCATCGCCAGCAAACGCGGACGGGGAGATCAACTCAATATCGGTGTAGCTGCCACACATGGGAATGTGCTGCTCTTCCTGCATGCCGACACGCTTCCTGAAGCTGACGGTATCACAGAACTACTAGAGGTCATGCAGGATGAAAGCGTGCTAGGCGGTGCGTTTCGCATGTGCTTTGATGATGGCAGTTCGCTTTACCAGCGCATCGGTGAGCAGGTGACACAGCGTTCACTGCGCACAAAAAGCTACACGGGCGATCAGGCCATCTTCACACGCCGCAACGCCTTTGAACAATTAGATGGCTACCGCGACTGGCCCTTTATGGAAGATGTCGATTACAGCGAGCGCATGGGACGCGCCGGAACGGTAACATTGCTGCAACACACCGTAGAAAC
>JAJZEJ010000050.1 GCA_021828635.1 Chloroflexota bacterium | reverse complement strand
GTCACGGGATGCTCGACCTGCAACCGCGTATTCATTTCCAGAAAATAGAAATGCCTGCCGCTATCCAGAATGAACTCCATTGTGCCAGCGTTGACATAGCCCGCCGCGCTGGCAATCTGTACTGCCGCGTGACCCATTTCAGCGCGTAACGCTGGTGTGAGCGCAACCGAGGGACTCTCCTCGACAATTTTCTGATGACGGCGCTGAATAGAGCATTCGCGTTCGCCCAGATAAATCATGTGGCCGTGAGCGTCTCCGAGAATCTGTATCTCGACGTGGCGCGGCTTGAGAATCAGCCGTTCGAGAAAAACGGTATCATCACCAAAAGCCGCTTTGGCCTCACGTCTCGCACCAGCCAGTTCTTCCAAAAAAGTATGCTGCTGATGCACTTCACGCATACCCTTACCGCCGCCGCCTGCTGAGGCTTTGATGAGTAGGGGATAGCCGATGCGCTCTGCTTCATGCAGCAGTATTTCATCGTTCTGGCTCTCACCCGTGTAACCTGGAACAATCGGTGCGCCGACCGATTGCGCAAGCTGTTTGGCGGCAATTTTTGACCCCATCAGGCGCATGGCATGAGCAGATGGGCCGATGAAAATGATACCCGCTTGCTCACAAGCCTCGACAAAATCTGCATTCTCGGAGAGAAAACCGTAACCGGGGTGAATGGCCCCGGCACCGCTACGACGTGCTACATCCAGTAAGGTATCAATGTGCAGATAGCTTTGTGCGGCTGGTGCTGGCCCAATGTAGTATGCTTCGTCGGCTTCGCGCACGTGGCGAGCGGAACGGTCGGCCTCGGAGTAGACCGCGACCGTTTGAATATCCATTTCTCGACAGGTACGCATGATGCGTAGTGCGATTTCGCCACGATTGGCGATCAGTATCTTCTTAAACATCTTATACAATCCAGTTCGCTTTGCGCTTCTCTAAGAAAGCTCGTAAGCCTTCCTGTCCCTCTTCACTGATGCGTAAACGGGCGATGGTTTCAGCCGTGTAGCCTCGTGCCTGCTCATAGCTCATCTGCCCGACGCTCAGAGCCAACTTCTTGCATTCGCGTAAAGCCTGCGGTGCGCTGGTTAGCAGTTCAGCGATAGCTTTTTGCACTGCATCATCAAGCAGTTCGGTAGAGACGACGGCATGAACAAGGCCGATGCTAAGCGCACGGGCCGTGCTGAAACGTTCGCCGGTCACGAAGAGGACACGAGCGTTGTTCTCACCGATTTTGCGAATGACGAACGGTGAGATCACGGCTGGTGCAATACCAAGCTTGACCTCGCTAAAAGCGAAACGCGCACTTTCGGCGGCAATAGCCAGATCACACACGGCAATCAAGCCCAACCCGCCGCCCATTGCCGTACCATTGACACGAGCGATCACCGGCACGGGACAGGTGTTGACGGTGTAAAGCAGGTCGGAGAGGCGGAGCGCGTCATCCAGATTCTCTTGCGCTGTGACGGTTGCCGCCGCTTTCATCTGGTTCAGGTCGGCACCCGCGCTAAATGATGGCCCTTCGCCAGTCAGAATAACGGCGTGCAAAGCTGTATCGCTACTGAGTTCGGTAAAAGCGTCGGTCAGGTCTGCGACAACTTGAGCATTGAAGGCATTATGCACTTCGGGACGGCGCAACGTGACGGTAGCGACTCGCTCTTGATGGCTGCGCTCGACTGTAATATGAGTGTACGTCATCGGACATTCTCCTACATTCTAAAGACGCCGAAAGGTGTTTCGGGCATGGGAGCATTTAATGATGCTGCAATACCCAAGCCAAGCACCGTGCGTGTGTCGGCGGGGTCGATGATGCCATCATCCCACAGGCGAGCGGTGCTATAGTAGGGATTGCCCTCTTCTTCATATTTATCCAGGATGGGCTGCATAAAAGCTGTCTCTTCCTCTTGTGTCATGCTCTTACCGCGTGCTGTCAGACCCTCTTTGCGCACAGTCGCCAGCACAGTCGCGGCCTGTTGACCACCCATGACCGAGATACGTGCATTCGGCCACATCCAGAGTAGGCGCGGCGAGTAGGCGCGACCGCACATGCCGTAATTACCCGCACCAAATGAGCCGCCGATAATGACCGTGAAGCGTGGCACAGGGGCGTTGGCGACGGCCATCACCATCTTGGCTCCATCTTTAGCAATGCCGCCGTTCTCGTACTGTTTGCCAATCATGAATCCGGTGATATTTTGTAGGAAGACGAGCGGTGTCCGGCGTTGCGCACAGAGTTCGATAAAATGCGTGGCCTTGAGCGCACTTTCTGAGAAGAGAATACCATTGTTGGCAATGATGCCGACCGGATAGCCCATCAGGCGTGCGAAGCCACAGACCAGCGTGGTGCCGTACAACTCCTTAAATTCGTGGAAGCGGCTACCATCGACGAGACGTGCGATTACCTCGCGCACATCATAGCTCTTGCGCCCATCCTTTGGCACGATGCCATAGAGTTCGTGCGCGTCATAGCGTGGCGCTTCCACTGCATGAATGTCCCACGGGATATATTTGCGCCGATTGAGATGTGAGACGATGCTACGGCAAATAGCCAGCGCGTGTTCGTCGTTGACTGCAAAGTGATCTTTGACGACTGCGATGCAG
>JAJZEJ010000451.1 GCA_021828635.1 Chloroflexota bacterium | reverse complement strand
GCAGTGATCAGCGCAATATCGCTATTAGCACTCCTGCTCTGCTCGGTTTGGTAGGACAGATTGATCACCTGACCAATACGAAGTTGAGCGCCCAGCGTGGCATTATCGAGCCGATATGTCGTAATATCCTCACCGATCACCTGGAAGTAGTACACCGTTTGCCCGGCACCGCGCACCGACCAGAGGTGTTCGATACGCACAGCCGCCTGTTTTCCCTGGACCACGATCTGACCATGTTGCAACGCCACATACTCTGTCGTAGGTTGCCTCTGCTGCATGAAGGTCACACTTTGATACAAGAAACCAAGCGAGACAAGAAAAGCACCGATGAGCATGCTGATAGTGATGAGGCGCGTCAAACGGTCATTGCTCCAGAGGCCGAACAGGTAGAGGAGACAGAAAATGCACAGGAGACCAAACGCCAGCAGGCGCGGCCAGGCCGAGAAGCTCTCCGTCTCAATCCATAAGCAAATGATGCCAGCCCCTGTCATGAGTACAGGGACACTGCGATAGAAGAGTAAATCAGGCGAGGGAGGGGATATTCCTCGCCTGTGACGCTGCACCTGTAGAGCGGCTGTGTTCTGCTGTTCTACAGGTGCAGTAGATGCTGCCACCGATAGGGAATTCCAGCGGGACAGTCTGTTTTCTGCCGCATCCAGCGAAGATCGTGCAGGTAGTTTAAGTAAACCAGGCATCTGTAGCGATACAGGAGGCATGGCGTTCGTTTCTCCTGAGCCGAACTGCTGCTGTGTGTTCATACTTGGCCGCCTTTCTGGCCGATGTCAGCCAAGTGGCAGAGGAGTCGCCACGTTTGCTGTGCATCGTCGAGTGCGCGGTGACGTTGTCCTTGCACAGATGTGGCGATGCCCATTTGCCGAAGGGCTTGCTCCAGTTTCTGCCAGCGGAAACTATTGGAGTATCCTGCCTCGCCGTAGTAGGTCGCATACTGCTTCATCAGGCAAGCTGCATTCAGTTCCAGGACTGGAAGATGGCACATCTGTGTCATGTAGCGCAGGCGACCCAGGTCATAGGCGGCATTATAGATAATAACCTGCTGATTGCACACGAGTTCAGCCAGCTGTGGATAGACCTGAGTGAAGTTTGGAGCTGTCAATACCATCTCATTGGTGATGCCATGAATAGCAATCACGGCATCATTTATGATCCCTTGCGGCTTGATGAGGGTATCAAGCAATGCTTTCCCGTCGTGGCCTACGAGAGCAATCTCCACGATTTCGGCATCTTGGCCTAAACCGGTGGTTTCCGTATCCAGGACGATAAAGGGGCGGCTTGTAATATTAGTGGCCCAGGCGCATACACGCGCTTTCCGCTCTTGCGCTATCTTTGTTCCGACGCGATTTAGCATGCGATCCCTGCCTCTTTCTTTTGGGCCTTGTAGGAGATGGCGACGACGATGCCATGATCAGGGCGGAAAGCGGCCCATTCCTGTATAGGCAGGGAAATGATATCCAGGGCGGACATTGTAATCTCGGTCGGCCAGACGCCGTGTGTGGTCAGGTGATCCGAGACCATTTGCTCGCGCCTGCGCATTGCGGCCAGACGTGCCTCGACAAATGAGGCTAGTGCGATAGCAGGGACAATGGGTGTGGTCGTTATCATCTGAGATGCAGCAGGGTGAGTGTGTGTATCCTGTTGATCGATGGGAGACGATTGTCTCTGCATATCAGGCGGTAGAGACAGTAATGTAACCATAAAAAGACCTCCGAGTTGTCTTCTTGCCAGGAAACGGTTCCATAGGCGATGCCGCTTCCCTCTTAATGATGATTCTAACTTGTACAACGGATGAGAAGCTCAAAAGTATAGTACACAAGATACAACATGACAAAACGACAATTTTAGCAATCGCCCAGAGAAGTAGCGCGTTCATAGCGGCTTTTTCTGCCCTCGTATAACACCTACCGTTTATTCCCAAATGAGACGTTCCATAGGAGAAAATTCCTCAAAATAGCCAATTGGCGTAAATTGCTAAAAAACCTCTTGACATTTTACGCCAATTAGCGTAAAATAAAACCATAAGAGAAAACGAAGGAGATTGAAGAACGATGAAACTGACAATCAGCGCATTCGGCTACGAGCATGAATTAAACGATAGCTATAACGACGAAGAACTGGACGCCATTGTAGATGCTCCAATCGTCTACATCATCGCCGGTGACGACGATATGATCGGGGCATTCAGCCGTATGCTGCTACAAGATCAGCATCTGTTTTGGTCTGAGGCCGGTGAGGCACTTCTCTTTGCGTATGAGGAACTGGAAGATGAGCAGTACGACGATTTACTGCTCATGGGACTGGAATATTACCTGGAAGATCGCGGCAAGCTAGCAATCGCTGTGGCCGCTTAACAAGAAAGGAAAAAAGACATGCAAATCTTGGCTGAAAATCAACAGATGCGCAGCGTGCGCCGTCTTGATGGCTCGCTCTCGCCACAAGAAAGGGAATCCGGCTTCTGGTTTACCTGCTACTATGCCGATGGTTGGCCGGTTATCGTAGCGGATACACCTGCCGGTCGTCACGAGTGCGAGGCGTGGACAGGGTTGACTCTTTCGGCAGTCGCCCAATAAACAACAC
>JAJZEJ010000677.1 GCA_021828635.1 Chloroflexota bacterium | reverse complement strand
AAAGGGTCCGAGCGTGTACGAAACATTATCCGTTGTCTCACGCAGCGATGCTGCTGTCTTTAACTGCTCCTTTGCGACCACACGAGGCAAGCAGGCGACTTCGGCAACATTGAAGAAGACAAAACACGTGCCTTCGAGCAGAGATACCAGGCAGAGTTGAAGTACTGAAAGAGCGCCAATGAAGGCCGCGATGGGAATGCTTGCCAGACAGATTGCACGCACACTATCACAGATGAGCATGATCCATTTGCGATTCCAGCGATCCACTAGCGCACCAGCTGGCAGACTCAGGAACAGATACGGTATTGTTCTCAACCCCCCAGCTACACCTGCCCAAACAGGAGAGCCGGTTAAGGCTAAGACGAAGAGTGGAAGGGCAAATTGTGAAAGCTGCGAACCAATCGAAGAAATGGCTTGGCCGGACCACAAGAGCAGATAATCCCAGTTGCGCCACAATGGTACGTTGCGCTGAATCGAGGAGGTCTTGTGGTCTGTTTTGATTGTTGACATGGATTCTTTCCTTTGTGATTACACACTGGCGTCCATTTCTAACTGTAGATATCCCTGGAGCGTCTTCCAGACATTGGGCAACATTTCTTTGCGTAGGCTGTATCCTTTGTCTGCATCGGACACACGCACCAGACCGGCAGTGCGCAAAGTAGCAAGATGATGATGGGCCGTTGATTTTGTCACTTCAACCGCATCGGCGACCTCTTGTAAGGAAACAGTATCGTGCTGAACAAGGAACTTGAGAATACGTAAGCGCCGCTCATCCGCTAATGCGCGGTACATTCTCAGCAGATTGGCCGGTGGAAAATGGCCTTGCTGTACAATCTCGTCAGCGAGAGGGTAGTAGAAGATTTTCATATCGAGGTACGCAGTCGTGATGATCCAGGGTCGGAGCGTAAAACTCGGAATGAGTAGCACCTTGTGGTAGCCTGGCTCAGGGAGAAACTCAAGACCATTGGTCGCCATCTCTATCAGATGCTCGTTCGACATGGTTGGTAGCAGTTCGCGTTTCATCTGGGCATCACGCAGAAGTAGCGGGACAACCTGACTTTCCAGGTCACGAAACACGTCCGTGTACCAACGGGTAAGGATGGAGACCAGCCTGCTCTTCAACTCAGCCGCGTCAGTGATAAAAAGCGCGTGAACAATCTTCTGCCACGTCGGCGAAGCAGCGCGGAGTTGTTGCTGCGCCTCGCTCTGGCCTTGAGCGGCTTGCAGGATGAGATCTGGGAGAACTACACGACGGACACCGCGCAGGTAATAGCCTGAGAGAAGCAGTAGCACTTCGAGAGGGGTCAGAGCTTCCACCTGTTCAATGAATGTGGGGATGTCGCGCGGTGCGGAACAGGAGTAGGCTAGCCCGGTCAAGTTTGACCAGACCTTATGTCCACCAAAAGCTCCAAAATCCAGAGTGTCCAGTTCGCTCATTGCTGCACGCAGCTCGGCTGATACCTTTGAGCGCATGCTAGCGAACCATGCTTTCCCCGCCTCATACGTTTCATCGCCGTGATACGTATCGTACACAATATCCAGGCTGATCAGAAATTCGTAGATCGGGCCAGCATCAATTTCGACTGTGAATAAGGGAGAATAGTCAGGTTGCACTTTTTTCATCTGTTTGATGTCCATCAAATTTTATACTCATGAAACGTTCGATCAATGTGATATAGAAAAGTATACAGAGGATAGCATGATCTGTCAAGCGCCGGAGATTTTCGAGGGTGTAGGCTGATGTAGGGACCGGTTCACCGCGTCCGCCCGCGCTTAGGCATGATAGATGCTTGGGCAAGGCGGACGCGGTGAACCGGTCCCTACGTTTTTGAGGGTGGTTAGTCCGCTACGGGTGTAGCCTCTTTAGTCTTATTAGTCGTATCAGACGGCATATCTTCGGCGATGAATCGCTTGCCACGGAGCAGTGAGGCGATAGCAGCAATCAAGCACAAGCCAGCTGATAGGTAGAAGACACCATGTAGGCCGACCATGAAGGGCGGTGCGATCAGGTTAGGAAAGAAGCTCTTGCCCAGCAAGGTAGCTTGATTGACTGCTGGCAAGGCGTGCAGAATGCTTGCTGGTAGCAAAGTTGCCATTGGGTTGTAGCCCAAAAACGCAGCGAAGAGCGCAGCCGTTGGTGGCAAGCTGGCAATATGGTGAGCCGCCGTCGCTGGCACACTGGCCTGAGACAAACCACTAAAGAGTGCGGTTGGCAACGTCGCAGCCAGACCTGCCGTGATGATGCTGAAGAAGATGCCGATGCTGACCAGCGAGGCACCATTCTGGAAGGTTGCACGCATACCGGAAGCGGCACCGCGCTGGTCCGCCGGAACGCTGTTCATCACCGATGTGGTATTTGGAGCGGCAAACATGCCCTGACCAACACCTAAGAAGAAAAGAAGCACGGCAAACATGACATAGTTGAAGTCAGCTGGTAGCAACGTTAGCAGCAAGAAACAAACAACCTGAATTGCCATGCCCGTTGTCGAGAAGACACGCGCCCCGAAGCGGTCTGAGAGCCAGCCACTAATCGGACCCATTAAGACGAAGCCGACGAGTAGTGGCAGGAGGCAGATACCAGCCCAGAGTGGCGTCACCGCATAGTTGTAGCCGTGCAATGGTAGCCAGATGCCCTGAAGCCAGATCACCAGCATGAACTGTAAACCGCCGCGTGCGATACTCGCTAGAAAACTACTGGCGTTACCGGCCGCAAACATGCGGATTCTAAAAAGATTGAGTTGGAACATCGGATCTTTGACGTGCCGTTCAATCCAGATGAAGGCGGCTAGCAGCACGACGCCGCCGATGAGGCCACCGATGACCAGAGGATTGCTCCAACCGGTCGGTGAGTTACCATACGGCTCGATGCCGTAAGTGATTGCCAGCAGCAGAATCGTTGTGCCAATCGCAAACGTAATGTTGCCAGCCCAGTCGATTTTCTGGTTGCCACGAATGGTTGCAACTTCGCGTAGCATCAAGTAAGCCCAGATGGTGCCAACGATACCAACCGGTACACTGACCAGGAAGACAAGTCGCCAATCGAAGTAAGCCAGGATACCACCGAGAATCAGGCCGATGACGGAGCCGAGAATGGCCGCAATCTGGTTGATGCCCATTGCTAGACCGCGCTGGTTGACCGGAAAGGCATCGGTAATAATAGCAGTGCTATTGGCGAAAAGGAAACCTGAGCCGAGTCCTTGAATTAAGCGGAAGATGATCAATTCTAGTGCGCCTGTATTACCTGTACCAGGCGTGAGCCACAGCAGAATACTTCCAATCGTAAAGACCAGGAAACCGAGATTATACATGCGGACACGTCCGAATATATCGGAAATACGTCCAAATGTGACCAGTAGCGTGGTCGTGACGACCATGTAACCGAGTAGAATCCACAGGAAGTAGTTTGTTTCACCTGGCGCGAGCGGGTTGATGTGGATGCCGTTGAAGATGGCAGGTAGCGAGATCAGCACGATGCTGGCATCGATACTGGCCATCAATACGCCGAGTGTGGTGTTGGAGAGCGCAATCCATTTGTATGCTGGACTGACGGGTCTATCCTTGCGTGAGATCCGCTGCTCTTTCCGTTCAAAATCAGTTGCCATGATGTTTTCTTTTGTTCCCTTTCGTTTGCTTTTAACGGAAATGCGAGCTTTGTTGAGGAGTGAATAAGCTCTTACTATGCTGTGGTAACTGTCATAAATTTTCCTTACAACAACCATACCATAAATTGACGTTCACGTCAACGTTAAGACGGGTGAGTCAAAAAAAAGGCTTAGAAGGCAACAATCTAAGTCTTTGTTTGAGCGCAAAGTGAGCGTAGAAGGTGCAAGAAAAAAACAGCAACGCTTCTCAGGGCAGTTAGAAACGTTGCTGTCCAAGCTTTTCATTTTTTAGAGCGGATGCCGATTATGAAGAGCAGGAATGCCTCCGGCTACTTTTACAATCCTGGCTACCGCTTATTGCGGCGTACCTAGCGTATACCAGTTGCTATAGCTTGAACTATCACCGGCGTTATTCTGCCATGCATGATAAACTTGCCCGGTCGTACCTAACATGAATAGCTCAATGCCACCTGGAAGGTTGATAGTAGATGAAGCATCACCCGGCCATTCCCCACGTATCGCTTGTTGTCCAGACCATCCACCATTGGGAGCTTCATAATCATGGCACAATGGCGGTAGATTGCCAAAGCACGGCAAGAATACATCCATTGTATTATTGACATTCTTTGCCACCGTAGGTATGCCAGCCGACCACGTGCCAGAAAGTCCATACCAACCGCCAGATTGATTCATGACCCAGGTGGAACTGCCTGGACTACTCTGCCATGAATGGAAGAGCGTGGCTCCATTAGGGCCTTGATTGCCTGAAATGAATACCTCAAGTTCGCCTTGATCGTTCAACGTCACTGCCGGTTCACGCGGCCACGACCCGCCTAGCGATTGCCAGCCCGACCATGTACTATCTGGATTCTCCTGGTCATAGTAGAGTTGGGTATCTCCACCAACCATAAAGACCTGCATTGTGCCGTCCTGATTGTTGGCAACAACCGGATCGGTATTCCAGCCATAATCTCCCATTGGCTGCCAGGTTGTGTAGTTGTTATCGCCAGCGCCTGGTACGGCTTCATGAGCATGGTACAGGTTGCTATCCAATCCACGCATAAACACTTCTAGTCCGCCGTTCAAATTCTGTGTCACAGCGGGCGTTCCAATGGGCCAGTTACCTGCCATTGGTTGCCATCCGGTGTAGCTGCTGCTATCGCCCGGATTCTGCTGCCAGGCGTGGAAGAGCGTGGCTCCGGTTGGCCCTAAGTTACCAACGATGAAGATGTTTACCCGCCCATTGGCGTCCACAGCCACAGCAGGCTGACCCGGCCAATTGCCACCCAACGATTGCCAGCCCGACCAGTTGCCGGATAGATCCTCCCAGTTATGATACAACTGCCCATTGCTACCAACCTGAAAGGCTTCCATATGCCCATCGACGTTGTCGATAGTGACAGGGTTGTGTGTTTGAGTAGTTGTTACTACATACGTACTATGCAGCCATTCTGTTACCTGACCCAGCCCAGTGGAGATGTATGTGGGAGAGGTGTTTGTGATATTCCAATTATTTACATTGAGCAGAAGGAAGGCTACAGGTGTTCCATTATTGAGAATAAAATTCTGCTGGAAAATCCCAATAGTTCCTGTACCACTTGAATCCAGGTTAACGCTAGCAACGATTGCAACATGACCATTAGGGTTCTTTGGAACTGGCCCAAAGCTTATAATATCCCCTGGTTGTGGCATTATCCCAATTGCAGGGTTATCTTCAACAACGAGTCCATGACCCCCTGGATAATTAGGAACAACATCCTTTCCGCCTAGTGAGATATAAGGAGTAATACCATCTACAAGAAGCATATATCGCATTACTAACTCGACACATTCCCATTCTAAAAGAATTGGTTTACCACCAAGATATTCTGGTATGTCAGGATCTGGATTGGAAGTAGGGCCGATACAAGAGCTGATTCCCTGGAAGGTACCGACTACGTGCGAACCTGGATCATGATTGGTATCACAGTTTTGTCCTCCCCACAGAGGAGGCATGAGAGAACTTGGACTATTAGCTGGCCTTGCTCCTGCAAGAGATGTGGTTGTTGCGGCTCTCACCTTTACATTTGGGACGAGAGACAGCAAGAAAACGAGAAGAACCGCACAGGAAATGAGGAAGGTGGAACGCCGTAGAGAATAAGGCTGAACCATAATGACTTTCCTTTTCTTCAAATGGGGCAATTATTTGCCTCGAAAATGTATCGGCAGTATATCAAGAATTGACCCTTCATTTTACAGAGAAGCCAGTATACTGCTGGATTCAAGAACAATCGGAGCTTTGTCGCGTTCTCCAGAAATCAGTCTTGTCAGGAGATGTGGGTCTCGCATCTGAACAAGTATTTCCCCCAGTTTTTCTGCCTTCGTACAAAGCTCTGATCGTTGGGTGTTTGCCATCCCTGCAAAGAAGTATACATGAGGGTCCTCATCGTGTTTTCATGAGGTGATATGTTGGCATGTACAAAGCGCGTTATGGTTGATAAAGCATGGTTGCTTTCGTTACCAGACCTTGAGGATACTGCTGACCGCCCGTCGCCAGCGCACGTCCATCATGTAGGAGCGCGGTCGAGCAGAGATACAGTGGAACATGCAGGACATATGGTATACTCCAGGTATCACTGATTGGGTCATATACCTCGCTGGTCCCCTGCTTATCGCCATCGACGACCAGCACAGTGCCGTTGTCGAGCAGGACTGCACCGTTGCCCAGCGTGTTTTCTCGCCCACGATGCATCGGCGTTACAAGCGTCCAGTGTTCCGTAGAGGGGTCAAAAACCTCGGCGGTTGGTGAAAAAAAGGAGTCGGAAACATTTGGAGCGCGGGGTACACGCCCACCCAGAACGAGTACGCGCCCATCTGGCAGAAGAACCCCTGTAAAATATGAGCGTGCAAAATGCATGTCTGGTACGGTAGCCCAGGTATTTTTCTCAGGGTCATAAAGTTGCGTGCTGCTCGTTTGGTTTTCAACATCATTTGATACCGTCCCTCCTGCTACCAGGACACGCCCATCGAATAGACGCACAGCAACGTGGTCAGAGCGCGGCGTCGCCATGATGCCCGCCGGAATCCAGTTATCGCTAGCGGGATCATAGACTTCGGCGCTATCTTGATTTGCGCCACCCGTGATGAGAACTCGCCCATCGTTTAAGGCTGTTGCACAGTGCCGCACGCGGTTAATACTCATCAGATGTGCTGAGAGTGTCCAGAGGCCAGTGGTCGGATCATAGAGTTCAACAGTCATACGGCTTCGTCCATAGGCATAGCCTCCGGCGACCAGGACTCGCCCATCTAAAAGCAACGTTGCGGTATGTTGCGCTCGTTGCTTCTGCATTGAGCCACGAGTCTTCGCCCACGTGCCTGTGATGGGATTGAAAAGCTCACATATGGTTGTGTAGGTGTCAACAGTCGGCATGCCCCCTGTTACCAGTACCGTACCGTCCAGCAATGTTGTTGCGCAAGCGGAAGTGTGTGGTATCTGCATATCGCCAGCACGGCTCCAGATCATTTGTTCGTGAGCTTGATTCTCGAAAACATCCCAAACGATTCCACCGCCTAACCCGATGCCGATGCCTATCAGCAACATCGGCAGTTCCCGCAATAGCTTGCGGCGCGAGACACCTTTCGCCTGCGGCAATTCGGTAATGCCGTTATTGGTCTCATCAGCATTCGGCTCTACAGGTAGAACTTCTTCCGTAGCTGGAAGATTTTCCTCGTCTTTCTGTCTTTCGTCCTCTCTAACTTGCTCATTCTCTTGCTCTTGTAAAAGCCCTCTAAACCATGCCTCATCAAATACATCTTTTGGATCGCTATAATTTTCGCCATAGGAGGCAACAACCCATAATCTCCATAACTCTCTTGCCTCTTCTAACTCTTTATTTTTTGTGAAGGCTCCCTGTTTCAGATAGAAATCAAGAAGTTTGCGTAGATTGTCAGATGTAGGAAGATATTTACCTGTCTCCCAAGTTCGTATGGCATATGAACTTATACCAATCATCTCTGCCATTGTTATTTGTAGCAGACTTATCCGGCCATTATAAACTTTTACCGCTTCAGCAAAAATAATGTACTGTGGGGATTTCGGTTTTTGAGGTTTCCGTTCACTGGTCTTCACTGTCTATCTACCTCTTTCTGCGCCATAAACACCTTTTTCTCCCTCTCCGAAAGGCTCTTTCTCGTGGCGCAAGTGAGCGCAAGTGGGTAGCGCAAGCAACAGCAAGCAAAATCCCTTGCGCTTATTTTATCATTTTCCGTATGCTAGTAGTGATCTCAACTGGCAGATGAGGCAGAAAAATCCTGCCCACAAAGGATTTTCTGTAGTGTAGAGAACCGATCTTTAATCACTTAATGGTTTAGACGAATCTGCCAACCAGAGGTCATCTACTTTGTGTAGAGATATAACGAAAAGACCCACTTCTACTGATGAGAGGTAAGAAGATGACACAGCACGAACCAATCGAGACTATCGAAATATGTACATTTGGTGGGTTTACCGTGACTTGTTATAGCAATGGACAGCCGAGACCTAAAGTCAATGCAGCAGTGTGCGACACGGTGATGTATGTCCTGCTCTCAGCCAATTATCGCTGTCCCCGTACCCAGCTTCGACAGTACATCCAGAAGAAAAGAGAATGCAAACAGGGGGCAGCCGAGAATACATTGTCCTACGCCGTGCAGGAATATGGTCTTCTGTTTAAGAGGGCGGACGATTGTATGGAGTTAACGCCAGCAGCAAAACGGGGACTTGATTGTGAGCAGTTCCGTTCTCTCGTCAAGGCGATTAAGCAACAAGTCCAGCCAGATAGAAAGCTTTGCTACAAGGCGCTTGAATTCTACCAGGGCGTTTTTCTTCCTCCCAATCTGTGTAACATGTACATGGCTTCGGAGCTTGAAGATCGTGCCAGCGCACAGCGCCGCCTGCTAGCAGCAGAGTACGTAGATGTCGTGATTCGACTGATACGCGCTCTGCTCCAAGAAGGATACTATAAGGAAGCGGAGCGGTTAGTCCAAGATAGCATCAAGTTGCATGAAGACTCTATTGATCTACATCAGGAATGCGATAGGATGCGAGCCGCGCTACAACAGCATGAGTCACGTATGCTGCTCTTCGTGTCACGCGACGAACAGGCACAACAACTAGCGGCCAGGATACGTACAGATCGCGTGCTTGTGCTACGCGGTGAATATAAGGTAGGTAAATCAACCTTGCTGGATACTCTCTGTATTCAGTGTTCGCACAAAAAGCAGCGTTACTTGCGCTACCTCCTGCGTAACGACGAAACTGCAACCGTATCTTTTCGCCGATTCTATGGACGGTTGATGAGTACTGAGGTCGAGTCAGATGAAACGGAGATAGAAATGGTTGCCACATGCTTTCAGCAGTTAGAAGAGCAAGACATGTTACTGCTCCTGGAGAATGTTGATGCACTACGCCCCGATGAGTGGTCAGCTACCTCATTAGAAGATAATGTATGGCAACAGTTGCTTGAACGTATCAAGCAGGAAGGGCAAAACTGCCGTGTGATTCTCGAAGCAGCGTTCTCCAGCGCATTCAAGCGTCATTCCGATGACCGCGAGGGAGAAGGCTATCCTGATGAGGACTGGCCCGAATGGACTCTCTATGGTCTCACGCCAGCCGAAGGCGCACTGTTTTTAGCCTACCAGGGTGTTACCGACTATGATGCCGATGCACGTGAACGCATCTCACAATCCTTCTATGGCAATCCCATGTTGTTGAAATGGGTTGCCGCTCATCCAACGCAATGGAATCAGGCCGTCCCATCGGCTCCATCGGCACACTTGGCAGAAGAACAGCAACAGAGCGCACGTGTTTTATGCGAGTACGTGACCCAGGATACCAATACGCTCAATCGTTTACAGACTACACTGGTAGGTGCAACTAGACGAGTGCTACTCGCGCTCGCGCTCGCACGTTTGCCTTTACAAGATCGCCTGTTGGACGTATTATCATCCATATGTAAGTACGACATGCTCTATCTTTTCTGGCAAGGTTTCCTGGTGGACTATAGCGACGACGAGAGCTACATCCCCGCCGAGGTACGGTACTATGTGCTAGCACAAAACACATTAGAAGATTACCGCAAAGCGCATTGCCTCTTGTACCATTGCTATGCTGCCCTGGATAAGTGCAGCGCCAATCAATGGCAATGCAAACGCTATGC
This sequence comes from Chloroflexota bacterium, assembly GCA_021828635.1. The sequence goes on along the minus strand of JAJZEJ010000677.1, from coordinate 1,608 downwards.
ACGAGAGCGCCAGTACCACGCCAATCGCTACCGGCAATTTGGGTAAACGGTAGAACACAGTGAGCAACAAGAAGACGGTTTATTCTTCCTGTTGCTCACACATTGACGTATACAACAACTATTGTAACGTATTGTTAGATACTAGATAAGTGTAACAAGTAGTTAAGAAATGATATGCAGAGGCTCAATACCAATTTCTTGCGCGATCTGTTGGGATTCTTTAGACTAGGCAGTGAGTATCTGTGATGGGTTTGGGTTGTTACCTGGAGTCATGCTTAGCGGTCATATGATATGAGTAGGTAGTTTTGCACAGAGAGATAATAGCGATGGCACAGAGAGAGATCATTACACAACCTGGGCTTAATCATGGAGCAATGCCTGACTACTATTTTTCGTAAGCCGCTACTGAAAGATATGAAAGTGAGCGATTGTCTACGAGAATTTCAAACAGGAGGAATACGACGTACACCCGACGGAAAGCCATTTGTTGATGTGATTATGAGTGAGAGGACTCCCAAGAGAGAGAGGGAGATTGCCGATCACCCAAGTCTTAAACCTCAATCTTTTCTCAGACAAATTGTGTATGCATCTCTTCCTTTAGGCGAAGGTATGATTGTTGATCCATTTATGGGGTCAGGCTCTACTATCGCGGCAGCAGAGGCGCTAGGGCTATCTTCCATAGGTATAGAACGTTATGCATCCTATTATGCGATGAGTCGTATAGCTGTTCCTCGGCTATCGATGCTCAAGGTACAACTAGAGAAAGCTCAATTTGTTTAGAATGTTTTTTATAGCAGATCACGGTTAATCAAAGTATATACTTCTAACTCATTGGCTGCAATAGGTAGAGCTAGTGTGAACAGGCATGTAATATCTTGTCTATTGTCCCTTACCCGCGTCTGCTGATATACTGAATGACGGATTATTCTCTATTGGACGATTGTGCTAGAGAGATGGCAGAAAGCGAGACATAGATATGACCGTTGACATTAGTGACATAGAGCGTATTGTAGGGCAGCAGGATACATGGCGGCAGACGCAGACCATCAACCTGATTGCTAGCGAGAATACGCCCAGTGACGCGGTACGTCGCATCCAAAATTCGGATTTCATGGGTCGTTATGCCGAGGGACATCCTAACAAGGATGGACAGGTGAACCGCTATTATCAGGGTACGCGCTACATCGACGAGATTGAGCAGATGGCGCACGACGAGATTGTCGAACTCTTCCGAGGCAAACAGGTCGATGTGCGCCCGATCAGCGGCAATGCCGCTAACACTGCTATCGCGCTTGGCCTATTGCGTGGCGGCGATACGGTGATTGCCAACTCGACCGATGCTGGTGGGCATATCAGTCATGGCCCTGTCGGTGTCTTTGGACGCCGCATCCAGAATCGCGGCCAGTCCCTCAAGCTTGGTGGCCCGAACTCGGTCAATCTGCATTATTTACCATTAAAACCGGACCATTACCATGTCGATGGGCAGAAGACGGTTGAAATGATCGACCAGTTTGCGCCACAACTTGTCATCATGGGCAAGAGCCTTTTTCTGTTTCCCGAACCCGTTGCAGAGGTTGCGGCTTTCTGTAAGTCAAAAGATATTCGGTT
>JAJZEJ010000821.1 GCA_021828635.1 Chloroflexota bacterium | reverse complement strand
GTATGGACAGAGAAACCCCCCACATCGATGTGCGTGCTGTACATACAAATGACGCTGCTGCACTTCACACACTCGACTATAGTTTTGAGACGGACCGTATCTACACTTTGTGCATACGCAACTGTCTCAATGCTCATGGCAGTGAGAACTCTACATCTCTTACTGGAACCGCATTTTCCTTTGAATTGATCGAGACCGCCGTTGACCCTCCTATCTATAAGAATTATCACGAGGATTTGCCCACGCTAGCCAATATTGAAGCCGAACTACACAATGTCGAAGGTGGCTATGTGGCACTGGCCGATGATGTTGTAGCCGGTGGCATTTTGCTCAATGTCGAGGAGTGGCGCTCGGTAGCACGAATTGAAGACCTTATCGTAGGACACCAATACCGTCGCTATGGTATCGGTTCGCTGCTTCTCACCTGCGCTGCCGATTGGGCGCGTAAGCATGGTTGTTGGGCTGTAGTGTTAGAGACACAAAATATCAATTATCCCGCCATTCAGTTCTACTTACGCAATGGCTTTAATATCTGGAGCATCCAACGCCACTTCTATCCTCCCGGTCCCATCGCTCACGAGGTTGCCATCTTCATGGGCAAACGCTTAACATCCACGTCTCTAACCGAATGACATTCACATCTTTGGTTAGATGCCATTAACCAGGTGACAAACAAATAAGCGGGGCGACTGCGAGGGTACACCCCTACAATGATAGAGTGCGTTTTTTTGCTCGTTATCATTGTAGAGCCATACCCTTGCAATCACCTTGCTTGCGGTCTTGGACTATAATCTCTGATTGCCATGTACTTTGGATGTTAACACTCTTAAAAGAGATTGCCAAAGAGACTATTATTACCGTTAGTATTGGTGCTACTCGTCGTACCATATGGATAGTAGCTATTAGAGGTACTATACGGGTTGCTGCTATTGTAACCATTGTAGCCATACGGATAGCCACCATACGGTGGATAACCATAGCCATACGGATAGCCACCAGATGATGGATAACCATATGGATAGCCGCCAGATGATGGATAGCCGCTAGATGAAGACCCATAGCCAGAATTGTCACAGCCACCAACAACGTTCTCAAGCCCACCAGTCATTTTCGCGGCTTGTGCCTGACGCTGCTGATCTTGCTCGTACACGTTTTTCACTAGTTGTACTTTTTTCATAATGCTATCTTTCTTTCGCTTTCATCATTCCTCAATCACCGCTTAGAGGAAGGTTGCTGCTCAATTTTCTTGAGTCACACTCTCCCTCTCACAGAACACGCTATCAAAGGCATGGTTGATTACAAAACAACACGCTGAGAAGACATAAAGATACTGAAAGCTACATTTTTCTGCTGATAGCTATCGACGACCTATAAGGTAATGGGGATAATATTTATAATTCAAGTAGTGCTGACCCAGGGTACTCCCTGCGCTACCATCTCCCGCCACGTTGGAACAGCAATTTCGTAGGCATCCATCACCAACTCATCGATATTTTGTTGTGCCAGTGTAGCCATTTGACTCACCCGCATACGTTCACGCCCTATCGCCTCCAATTGAGACAGAAATGAAACTGCGCTTCTGGGATGAGGTACCAGTAAATCTTTCGCGCCCTTGTGATAGCTCAAGGTTCCCCGAGAACGCAGCACTAGCTCTAGCGCGTGCTTTGCTTGCTCACTCAAGCTCGGCGCGTACTCAATCTGCCCTCTATTGAGCAACACATCAAGTGCATAGGCAGGATTGCCACGGATTATCACCTCACCACGTAGCACCAAATCTTCCAGACGTAACGCCGGAAGTTTTAGAGCTTCTAGCACCTTATACGCAGCCACTTGCTGCGATTGCATCACACCATACGTTTGTTCGTGTGCATAACATTGTTTGTACGCATCCTGTGTTGCTCGCGTGGCCTGTGCTAGCTGTACCTCACGCTCCGCCGACCAGGAAGGTACCGGTAAACGCAAAATCTCTTTGAAGTTGGCGTGCGCGTTGGTAGAGAAGAGGCTAAACAAGAAATTGTAGGTAGTGCTGGTTAGCAAACCAAACAGTGCGTAGGCCAGTTGCTCATACGCCGGACTCAATGTATACATGACCAGCACCGTTTCATCCGCAACTACTGGACTTTTCGCGTCACGTTGAAGAATTGTGCCACGAATCGGACGTTTCATCTCAAGGCCAGAAACCTCTTTGAGCAAAAGCACGGTTTCCGGTTGCTTTAGTGTAGCAATACGCTGAACTTGTCGTTGCACCCACAGAGAACTACGATAATCTCTAAGCGTATGAGCAATTGCTACTGTCGGATCAAGATAATCAGTGGGAAGCCAATTGCCCCAATTAGCAATTTGCCCACCCTTCGTGAGCGGTACACTACCAGCTTTAGGGTAAGCTACACGCATCGGTCTGGCCCATGTAGAACGTACATCACCTTTCGCAACACGCATTTTTTCGGCAATCAGGTCAGCTAATTCCTGCTTTGCATGGTCGCGCATATATTCCCAAAAGTTGTACACATTGGTCTGGGCATGTAGTAGCCAGGGCTTACTCCAGGTCGCTTTGAGCGGATAGCTGGCAACGACACGCTCATGCGGCACCTGCACTG
>JAJZEJ010000214.1 GCA_021828635.1 Chloroflexota bacterium | reverse complement strand
TCATTGGTTTACTCTTTTTGCTTCCACTCCTCTGTCTCGATCTGTGTCCTCCATCGTGGTGTCCCTTTTTGATGCGAGGGATATGGATTGATAGAATCATAGACAGACCCCTCGGCGTCCCCGCGTCCTGGCTTCCACTGCACGTAGCACAAGGTGGCAGAGGCTGGTGGATCGGTTGGCTAGCACGTCGCAACATGCTCTTTTCAACGCTGTTAGCAATGGGAATATCGATCATCACAGGAGGTATCTGGTGGTCGGTGCCAACGCCTTTTGCGGCCTTTCTCGCCCAGACGCATCAACGCTGGATTCTTGTCTGGCTGGTGACAGGGCAACTGCTCGCCTTTCTTGTCACAACGCTTGCTTTCCAGCGTCAACGCAGGATGATAGGCGATTCTGGTCGTTTTCTGCCTCCTGAATATCATACGTTGTGGTGGCACATCTCCTCGCTTGCTCTTGCGCTGATGGCGGTGGGACTTTTTCTTTTAGGACTGCCCTGGCTCCAGACAAGCTGGGGACTGACGTTGAGTTTGGCGCTTTATACGCTCGCAGGATGCTGTTGGAGCATCCTGTTTGCTCGACTCAGACCATCAGTACTCGTACACAACTATGCCCTTCGGCATCAGCACGTGTGCGAGCCACACTTTCTAGATCAGGGCCGCCTCGCCTATGAGAAGGCGCTCGAAGATCGCGTGCTGCTGATCTGCAGCTCCTATGAGGGCGTCCTGACAGCGTGTATGGCAGGCTGCTTTGGTCTCCTCATTGACCATGTGACCTTTGATCGGACGCTGCTCTTTGTTGGTGCAGCATTGTTGCTGCTCCTGTTTGTGCTTGGTATGGGACGATTACGACCACGTGCCATGCTCCTCAAAGTTTGGCCGCACCGTCCCGCCCCTCTTCATGAAAGTATGTGAAATAGACTAGACACAGAAAAGAGAGAAATACCATGACCCTTGAGACTACCAACAGACCCAATACGCCCAATACATCCGCCCCGTTCACTGATCCATTTGCAATGGAGATGCAGGAATATCGCACCATAGGAAACCAGCTAGTAGAGATGGCAGTAACCTATTTTCAAGAGCTTGCAAGTAGTCCAGTGTATCAACCGATGCCAGAAGAGGTTCGTGATTTTTTGCGAGATCTTCCGCTGCCCAACAAGGGACGTCATCCAGAGGATATTCTCTCGTTTGTTGAAAGGTACATCTTGCCCTGGCAAAGACAACAAAATCATCCGCGTTTCAGTGCGTTTGTCGATCCAGGCGTTGCACCATTGGCAACAGAGATGATGTTTCTTGCGGCAATCATGAATAATAGTGGCTCTGGCGGACACTATTCTCTCATTTACCTTGAGCAAACCGTGGTACGCTGGTTAGCGGAACTCATTGGGTTTCCGCTTGGTGATGGCATCCTCTTGGGAGGTGGGTCCGCCTCCAATCGCGCAGGTCTTGAGGTAGCACGCTATTGGGGTGCAAAAAAATATGGGTGGGACGTGCGCGAGGAAGGACTGGCGGGCCATCCTCCCCTCATCGTCTATGGAACGGGAGAGCGCCACTCCTGTATTGATAAGGCCGCATTTACGCTCGGATTAGGGACACCTCATACGATTCCGCACGATGACCGTTTTGGTATGCAGGTCCGGGCATTGGAGAACGCGATCTCGGCTGATCGGCAAGCCGGTTTTCTTCCCTTGTGTGTTGTTGCGACGGCTGGCACCGTGACGACAGGAGCTATTGATCCACTCGAAGCCATTGCTGCTGTGTGTGAGCGTGAAGGTCTCTGGTTGCATGTGGATGGAGCATTTGGCGGATTGGGAGCCGCTGATCCCGCTTTACGACGCCTCTACTACCCGGGATTGGAGCGTGCCAACTCTGTGGCGCTCGACCTGCATAAATGGGGAGCCACGCCGATAGGCAATAGTAGTTTGATTCTCAACGCGACCCCCCAGGAACAGCGAGAACTCCTGGTGCAAACGTATAAGCTGGTACCTTCTTATCTGGATTTCTCAAACGGGAGAGGCTTTGCCGGTGACTATTGGTATTCACATCGGGGGGATGAGCAAACGCGCCCTACCTTCCGCGCTTTGACTGCCTTTAGTAATCTGTTGCAGGCCGGTCGTGAAGGGTTTGCCGCGCTCGTTCGTCGGCATGTGGCATTAGCTGACCTGCTGCGGGTGATGATTACCGACACTCCTGACCTGGAAGTGGTCGCCGGTGGCCCATTACCTGTTGTGTGTTTTCGCGCCGTTCCTGCCGTTTTGCGTCATGACGAAGGTGCATTACGCACCTTTAATCGTATTGTTATGGAAAAGATACAGGTCGAGGGAAGGGTGTTTTTAGGTGGTGTGGAGGTGGCGGGGAACCCAACCATCTATGCGCTGCGCTACTGCAATCTGAATCACGCCTTATCAGAGGATGATATAGAAGCTGTGGTGAGGGAGACGCAGCGCGTAGCGCAGCTCTGCTTACCCGATTTTCTGCGGAGAGGGTAGGCAGATGAGTCAGTTTTGCTACCACGGCATCATTTGTCTTCATCCAGGTTCTGCCAATGCGACTGCGTTTCTTTGTGTGCTGTTCCTCTGGCTTACGATTGGAATCGTAAC
>JAJZEJ010000862.1 GCA_021828635.1 Chloroflexota bacterium | reverse complement strand
TAGTTTTATTCTCCATCAGTATATGCTGCTAGCCATCAGTATATAACGCAGAGGAACATCATTTCATATTGCAATGATGATTGTACCATCTGTTTATTTTTCACACATCAAGGCTAAGATTGAAGCACTCCACGCTTTACGTAAAGATAAATTTACAGGTACTTTATGCACATTTATTGTACCTACCTGTTGACACAAAACATGGGTTTATTTTACAATACGTTAGACCATTATTGTGTGTGCTTACTCACATCTATTCTGAAAGACATAAAGATCGCTTTATCTTGGAGGCTGAAATGTCGCCTGAACAAGCGCCGAGTAAAATCGGCAAATCAGTCGGTGAGCGTTTGCGGGCAGCGCGTCTTGCCCATAATTATACTCAAGGCCAGCTTGCAGCACCAGACTTCTCAGTAAGTTATATATCAGCTATTGAACGAGGTCAAATTCATCCCTCTCTACGCGCCCTGGAGATTTTAGCAACGCGACTTGGTATTCCCTCAACCCAGTTGCTCCCTGGCCGGACTCAATCCGATGGCGGTAGCGCAGGCGCATTAGAACGCGATGAAGATGAAGAAGATTTGCTGTTCCTAAACGCAGAGATCGCCATTCGTCAGGGCAAGGCAACCCAAAGCATCGCCGCGTTAGAGAAAATGACGCTCAAGCGCCTCGCACGCCCACAATTGTTGCAACAACGTTACCTGCTCGGTTGGGCTTATTTAGAAACTGAGCGACCCCAGGAATGTCAGCAGATACTGACTGAGGCTATCGAACTGGCAAAAGAGTTACATAACGATACACTCAACCTGCTCAGCCTGTACCTGCTCGGCGAAGCCTATGCCAGTATGCATAACTACGCACAAGCCATTCTGTCGCATCAGCGTTGTCTCCATTTGCTCCAGGATGCCTCATCGCCGGATACTTATTTCTGGGCGCAAGTCTATACATCCCTCGGTCAACACTACCTTATGCAAGATACTATACAACCCGCGCAAGAGATGTTCCAAGCCGCGCTTTCTCTCCTTTCGTCGCTCAGCACATCGGAGGCTGCATACGATTATTACTGGTTGCGTAGTCAATATTATAGAGAATCTGGTCAGTATGAGCAAGCAACGTATGCAGTTTATAAGAGCATGTACTTGCATAACATCAGTCAGAGCCAGCGCAAACGCAGCGAGCTACACTACTATCTGGGCCAGGCGCTGCTCAAGACGGACCCCGCCGAAGCTGATGCCTATTTGAGCCAGGCTCTCCATCAACCGAGCATTCAGCATGACCCGCTCTCTTTGGCCTGTACCGCTCTCTATAAAGCAAAGCTGCATATAGAGCAGCAAGAGTTGACAGAGGCCGAACCTTATATCCGGCAAGCCCAAAATCTGATCGTCGGCCAGGGTGACTCTCTTATCGCGGCTGAAGTCCTACTGACCTCTGGGCAGATTGACTCTACACAACAAGACTATGCCGAGAGCGATACACATTTTGTGGCTGGCCTGGAAATGTTGCGCCGTCTCGGTCGATTTGAGGAACTATCCGGTCGCGCCGTTCATTATGCACGCATGTTAGAAGAGCGTCATATGGAACACGAGGCACTGGTCTACTACAAATTGGCCTTCCAGAGCAGCCAGAAAGTCGGAAAGTAGTTTCGTTTAGCCTTTTTTCTTCACCGTGTTTAGCCTTTTCTTCCTATACATCAGGTTGTTTCAAGCTGTACCATTTTATGGATGCGCTAATATGGCAAGGAACAACCATTTATTTTCAGTGTCGGCTTCATGTCGGCATTGAAGATGAGTCTTGGATAGTGAAAGAGAGGCAAACGTGCCAATGCGTAGCGATCAGCGAATCTGGGGATATGTGAAACAGCATCGAGTGGTAAGCATCGTAGCAAGCCAACTTGTCGTCCTGGGTGTGATGGGAGTGGTACTGTTCAACACAGTTCTGGGTTCCGCGCTTGTCAGCGCATTCGCGCAGTCACCCTGCTCTAGCGGGGATCAGACCTATACTGTCGTGAGTGGTGATACCCTGGGTATCATTGCTGCCCGTTATCAGACAACGTGGCAGACATTGGCATCGTACAATAAGCTGGCAAATCCTAACCTTATCTACATCGACCAGCATATCTGTATTCCGGGGCATAGTAGCAGTATGGCGGCTACACAACACGGGCCGTCCGCAATTCTCGGTCTCGCCAACATTTTCCCTTACGGGCAATGCACATGGTGGGCCACGCAACGCTACTATCAACTGCACCACGTGTATGTACCCTGGAGTACCAACGCCAACGCATGGCAATGGACGCAACGCGCCTACGATTTCCACTGGCACGTTAGCAGCCAGCCCACGGTAGGGGCAATAGTTGATCTGCAACCAGGAGTGCAAGGAGCCTATGGACTGGGCCACGTCGCGGTCGTCGAGCGTGTTCTCAGTAATGGCGACATTGTTGCCAGTAACATGAACTGGGGTATCTACTACTGGCAAGTCACGGATGTTGAGTTCGCCCCCGGTGCCGGCGTGACCTTCATCACGGCATAAAACTATGCCATCCGTTGCATGATACCCGTTGCATGATATTCATCACATGGCTCGCACAAGGGGTGCCACTACATATAACATGT
>JAJZEJ010000784.1 GCA_021828635.1 Chloroflexota bacterium | reverse complement strand
CTAGCACAGCCCCTTTCAGCAGATTGATCTCCTCAACTTTGAAGAGCAGAATCAGGCCAACATAAACACCAGTAGCCAGACCGCCAGCGATGGCTACTGTGAGCAACGCACCAAGCAGGTGAGTAAGCGAGAAAAGCGCGAAATGGCTCAACACGCTTTGCAGACTCCAAGCCACGGCGATCATCGCTACAGTTGCCACAATTATTTTTAGCACCGTTGGAATTGTCTTGCGCACGCTCATCGAACCAATTGCCATGCGTAGCAGCACGAGCAAGATGATGGCGTGCAGCGTATTTTGTACAGTGTTGGCAAAGGCCAGCGCGGGTATGCCAATAGTACTCCAGAAAGGCAACGCGACAGCCAAATAGCCCAGAATGCTCACGATACCAACAATTACCGGCGTCAGCGTATTTTTGCGTGCATAGAAAGCCGCGATGAGCAGTTGGTCAATAGCGACAAAAGGAAGTTGATAGGCGTAATTCTGGAGCGCGGAAGCTGTCAAGCTGGCATTGGCAAACGTGAATTTGCCGTGACGGAAGATCAGCGTCACAATCGGCATGCGCAACGCGATCAGACCGGCGGCGGCGGGAATCATCAGCAATAAGCCTAGACGGAAACCCAGCAGAAGTGTTTCCTTGAAACGTTCCATATTTCCATCTCTAACATGCTCAGCCAGTGTGGGCAGGACAGCGAATGAGAGCGCCGCCGCTACCAGTCCAATCGGGAATTGTATCAGTGTTGTCGCTAAACTCATGGCGGTAGAGTTTGCCACGCCGTCGCCCGGTGCCAGCGAGATGAGATGTTGATCGAGAAAAACCAATCCCATGCTAATCAGAAAGCTTAGCGCAACCGGACCATAGAGGCGCGGAATGCGACGTAAAGCCGGATGCTTGAGGTCCAGCACGAAAAGGTAGCGCAGACGCTGATGGATGATACCAGGGGTGAGCAAGGCTACCTCACCACAAACGCCCAACAAGACCCCAAAGGCCAGACCCAGGTTCCCTATGAAATGCTCGCCGATCAGTCCACTTACCAGCGCACCGATGATGATGCCGACATGGTAAGAAACAGTGGCGAAGGCGGGCCAGCCGAACTCTTTCAGCGCGTAGAGTGCGGCCAGCAGCACAGAGAATGGGCCGAGCAGCACCAACGAGAAAAAGATGATCTGCGCGAAATGCAATGCTAACAGCTTTTCTTGCGGCGAGGAGAAGCCTTGCGCTAGAAAGTTGATGAACGCAGGCGAAACAAAGAGGAAAATAATCGAGGCACAAAGCATAATAAGAATGACGAGATTGACAAGCGTGAAGACCAGGCGGCGCAATTCCAGGCGTTTCTCTGGTGCTGCATAGTCATTAAAGGTAGGAATCAGTACACCGGAGACCGCGCCGTCAATAATGAAGGTGTGGAAGGTGCGAGCTGGTAGGAGAGCTGCGACAAAGGGACCGGCCACGTTAGTGCCTAAAGAAGCCACGACCATCTGGCGTACCATGCCCATTACACTGCTGCCCAGGTTTCCCATCATGACTAGCGTGGCCGCCTTGACGATCTGTCGCCGTTCGCTAGGTTGTTTGGGCTGTTCTACTGCCTCAATGACCGGTTCTGGCGTAGCAAGCACATCCCCAGATGGCGTTCCCATTGTTCCTGCTGGAATTACCTCGACGCTTACGTCGCTTTGCCGCGATGAAGGGTTTTCGAGTGCATCTTTTGCCATAAATATTTTTGCTCCATCATCATAAACGCCCATAAAACGCCATCATTATACAATTATAGACATACATCATCCCTTTGTGGATGATAGATGTTGAATAGCTGTGATTAATGCAGTTGTAGAATGGTTGGGGAGATAGGGAATAAGACGTACTGTGCCACCGTATGCCTGGACTATTTTCGCTTCCACTAAGCGGCTTAGATCGGGCTGAAGGTCTTGTCCCCAGTCGCCCCCTTTGACATAAATCGCCGGTTGTAGCAATGCTACGATCTGTTCAGCCGTTGGCTCAGTGAAGATGGTCACATAATCGATGCAGGTCAGCGCGGCCAGTATCTCGGCGCGTTCCATCTGCGGCACAAGCGGACGGCCAGTGCCTTTCAATTGGCGCACACTATCATCACTATTCAAGCCTAAAACCAGAAAATCGCCCAGGGCGCGGGCCTCTTGCAGATAGCGCACGTGACCCAGGTGCAGCAGGTCGAAGCAGCCATTGGTGAAGACGGCGCGTTCGTCAGCCTCCTGCCGACGCTGTACCTCTTGCGCAAGTTCCACCTGTTCATATATTTTTCGTTGTGTATTGTTCATCAATATATTTGTCATAATAGGCTTTTCAGTTCCTCTGGTGTATTGCTGGCACAGCCCAGACGGCGCACAACTAGCGCGGCTGCGGCATTGGCGAGATAGGCGGCCTCGGCCATCGTGGCTCCCGCCGTCAGTGCCAGTGTAAACGTGGCTGCCACCGTATCACCTGCTCCATTAGTATCAACGATCTCACTGCTGTGTTCGGCACGGTGAATAGGAAGATGGAGTGGTGCTTTGCCAGTTTCAAAGAGACTCATACCCTCACTACCACGTGTAATCAGCACACCCCGTGCCTGGCTGCCCTCTAGTAGTCGTCGCCCAGCC
>JAJZEJ010000418.1 GCA_021828635.1 Chloroflexota bacterium | reverse complement strand
CGAGAACAAACGAAACAGCATAAGAGAAGCATATTTTGATAAAATATTGGTTGCATAATTTTACGAATTATTTACAGCAATAAAAGCTCAAATGGCTGCTGTAGGAACGAATCCTTGCCATACCCCACATTCCTTCACATGAGTTCGCTTGACTTCGGTTGACTTCACTTGCCAAGCGAGACTCATGTAGGAGCCAGGTGTGACCACAGGTGAGCGGCGTGCTGACCACGGGTTACGCGACGCCCTCTTCCTCGTCCTCTTCCTCCACCGACTCGCCTGCCGCCACCAATTCCTGCTTGAGATCATCCAGGCGTTTGCGGTAGCCCGCCAGGCGATCCCGCTCGCGCATGTTGTGGGCCTTTTTGAGGGAGGCGGACAGGTGAGCGCGGTCGTTGATGGCGATAGCTGCCATCCGTAACGATTTGCGATTGAGCGCATCCGCGATATCTTTGTCGAGATTATCGCGGCGATCAGCCATCGCATTCCAATCATCATCCGTGATGCGCAATTGATTGTACGCGCCATTCTGTTTCGTCGAAGGTGTGTCTGCCATTGTCTCTTTTTATCCTCTCCCGGCCTGAAACCGGATATCAGCAAGAAGGGAACGCCGCGCCAGCACGACACTGGCGACGGCCTGGGCTGCACTACGGGAACGCACTACAAGATATAGCTTCTCAGGTTCGCATCCGTTCATGGCCCTGACGCATTGCATGAGACCTTCCCCAACACGTGGTAGAATACAAAGAGCCAGAGCCACAAACGGAACTGGTGAGATAAGGTGGAGGGGAGATGTGTTATTGGCCTGCGAAACCTGACAACACGTCTCTCCCTCATCCTCACTACAGTGACCGCACTACTTATTCCAACCTTCATCCGATCTATCGGGCCGAGTGCTTGCCGCTGGCCCAACGACTCTCACATTAGGCCAGACTTTAACATGTTTTCTCCTTATCAAAGATGTTTTATCATGATTTATAATGCCTATGGACAATGATAAATGGTTTTTTGTAAAAAGTCAAGCTTTATAGGTGATTTTTTACTAGTTTCGTTGACTTCGTATAACTATGCATGTATAATCTCGGTAAGGTACTTATCTAAACAAGATTTGGAAGGATACATGTCGCAACAACCAGAGTCATTCCTCTCAGTTGATGAGGTAGCTCAAATATTAAAAATGGATATAGAAACAGTCCGAAAATGGATTAGACAAAAAAAGCTGAAGGCTTATAAATTCGGTCGAGATTACCGCATTCGCCGTGATGACTTTGATCAATTTGTTAAAGAGCGGGCAACTGAATAGTTTTCGCGCCTTTGGGATAAAAGCCATATGCCCTGCGGTATTTATAGTCTTATTGCAAAATCGTAAAGGAGCTTAACATCTCGGCGTATATACTGTTTTTGATAAGAAATTATATTCGTTCGCTGTACACATTAAACTGTAACGTCTGGTATTAGTGTAAACCATCAATGCGCAAAATGCAGTAGAATAGAGCGCAAGCTCGGTGACTTCTCGGTGACACTTTGATGACAGTTACTTTATTGTAGAGATTATAGCGTAGTAAAGGTATCGACAAGTGAAAAAAAGGCAGCTACACTAGAGAGTAGTGTAGCCGTTACGAGGAAATGGCATGGATCGGACTCGGCAACATCCGCTCCGTACAGTACGGGAACGGCACAACCTTTCTATCCAGGAGTTGGCTGAAGTAACAAGTCTAAGCAAACGCACCATTTTGAGAGCGGAACAAGGCTACAGCCTTCACCCAGAATCGCGGCGAATACTATGCGACTACTTTGGAAAATCTCCGCAGGAGTTAGGGCTGTTACCCTCAATCAGCGAGGGGCGGAGCGAGCAAATTGTCCTATATGTCCCTGGGAGTAGTTCAGAACGTGACCACCTGGATATTTTGCAAAAGCCAGGTTTTCTCAGAGAGGTGGAAAAATATATGACGCATGAGGACATCTCCCGTCGGACACTCCTTCAAAAACTTCTCAGCCTGGTCAGCCTTACCATTCCAACACTCTCATTAACAGGCGATCTTCTTTTTCCAGAGGCCGATCAGCGCCTTTCTAAGGCAATCCATGACCCAACTGCACTCAATGAGGCAACAATTACTCACTACGAACAGTTGACCTCTCTCTGCTGGCAACTCAGTGAACGAGACGGACTAGGACTGATTGAACAGCTTTTGCCCTCGTATCTACCTGCCCTGAGTACGTTAGCAAAACAACAGGGAAAGTATCAGATACGCATGGCCAGTATTGCCGCGCAAAGCTATCTGCTCAGTTATGTCATTGCACTACATAGAGAAGATTTTCAGCGTGCCTTATCCTACTGCCAACAGGCACGAAGTTTCGGTCAGCTCTCTAGAGACCCAAATCTTGAAGTAATCTCCCTTTTGAGACAAGGCAATGTTTATCTTTACTTGCACAGTCCGTGGCGCACACTGGAATCATATCAGGAGGCACTCCCTCAAGTTAGCGACATCTCACCATTGGTACAGACACGACTATACGCAGTGATGGCAGAAGTGCAAGGTAAGCTAGGAACTGAAGCGGATGTACGTGTCAGTATGGGCGCTGCATATAATGTCTTTCCGTCGGACACGAAGAATGA
>JAJZEJ010000762.1 GCA_021828635.1 Chloroflexota bacterium | reverse complement strand
GCGAACCTCAGCAGTCTGGGACCAGCTTGTCTGGGTCACTAGATGCAATATCGTAGGGGCGCGATTTATCACGCCCTATGTGCTGCTCGACAGGTTTTGCGGGCGTGAGAGGTTTTGCGGGCGTGATGAATCACGCCCCTACAAGTGAGGAACTATTATGTATCATAAGTTTGATGTCGTGATTGTTGGCGCGGGCGGTGCGGGTCTGATGGCAGCTATGCAGTTGCCGCAGGCCAGTGTCGCGGTGATTACAAAGGTCTATCCAACGCGCTCACACACGGGCGCGGCGCAAGGAGGCGTAGCAGCTGCTCTTGGCAATCAAGAAGAGGATCGCTGGCAGTGGCATATGTACGATACCGTCAAGGGTGGTGACTACCTGGTCGATCAACCCGCGGCAGAGATTCTTGCGCGTGACGCCATTGACGCCATTTACGAACTAGAACATCGCGGCATGCCTTTCGACCGCACGCCCGATGGCCTGATTGATCAGCGCTACTTTGGTGGTCACACGCGCAATTATGGCGAGGCACTCGTTCACCGCTCGTGTAAGGCGGCTGATCGCACCGGTCATATGCTGCTGCAAACGATGTATCAGAACGCTATCAAGAATCAGGTGCGTTTCTTCAACGAGTTCCTGGTGCTTGATCTGCTGATGAGCGAGGGTCAGGCTTGCGGCGTTGTGGCGATGGAGATTCGCTCCGGCGAAATTCATACCTTCCACGCCAAAGCCGTGATGTTTGCTACCGGTGGCTATGGCCGTGCCTGGAAAGTCACCAGCAACGCTTTTGCCTGCACGGGTGATGGTATGTCGATTGCCTATCGGCGTGGTATCCCACTGCAGGATATGGAGATGTATCAGTTTCATCCGACGGGCCTCTATAAAGTGGGCGTGTTGCTCAGCGAGGGCGCACGCGGTGAGGGTGCCAAGCTGCTGAACGGCAAGGGCGAGTACTTTATGGAACGCTACATGCCCACGCTTAAAGACTTAGCTCCGCGTGACATTGTTTCGCGTTGTATCATCCAAGAGATTAAAGATGGTAACGGGGTCGATGGCAAGGATTATGTCTATCTCGACTTGCGCCACCTGGGTGCGAAGGTGATTTCGGAGAAACTGCCCGACGTTACCGACTTTGCCCGCAACTACCTGGGCGTTGAGCCGATTACCGAACCGGTGCCGATTCAGCCTACCGCTCACTATGCGATGGGGGGTATCCCAACTGATAACGAGGGCCGCGTCGTGATCGACCCGCAGTGGACACCCTATACCGGCCTCTATGCCGCCGGTGAGGTTGCCTGTGTCTCGGTGCATGGCGCGAACCGCCTGGGTACCAACTCGCTGGTAGACCTGATTGTCTATGGACGCCGCGCTGGCAAGCACATGGCGAAGTTTATTCAAGAGACCAACCTGGCTCCCTTGCCTAATGAGCCGGAGGCTTACTCGCGTGAACTATTAGATAAGCTGTATAGTTCCCAGGGCGGCGAATCGGCGGCACGGGTGCGGAGCGAGCTTCAGAATGAGATGCTGGAGAATGTCTTCGTTGAGCGCACCGATAAGGGTTTGCGCCACTCGCTGGATGTCATCGATGGTTTGCAAGAAGCCTATAAGCGTGTGCAACTTCAGGACAAGGGCAAGCGTTTCAATACCGAACTGATGGAGGCTATCGAACTCGGCTTCCTGCTTGATTGTTCCGAAGCCAGCATTCACGGCGCTCTGGTGCGTACCGAGAGTCGCGGCGCTCATTATCGCCTGGACTATCCCAAGCGCGACGACGTGAACTGGCTCAAGCACACGCTGGCCTATAGAGGCACAAAAGCTCACGATGTGCGCCTGGATTACAAAGACGTGATCCTGATTGACGATCCGATATTCAAGCCCAAAGAGCGCAAGTATTAACGGGAGAATACATCATGAACGTATTGGTGCGGATTAAACGTTACGACCCGGAGAAGGAAAGCAAGCCATACTGGGCCGAATATCGTGTCGAAGTCGATCCAATTGACCGTTTGCTGGATACGCTAAATATCATCAAATGGTCGATGGATGGTTCATTGACCTATCGTCGTTCCTGCGCCCACGGTGTCTGTGGCTCAGATGCCATGCGCGTCAATGGGCGCAATCGTCTGGCTTGCAAAGTGCTGATGCGTGACGTGGGCAACCGCGTGACGATTGAGCCGATGCTAGGCTACCCGGTGATGAAAGACCTGGTGGTTGATATGGACCAGTTCTTTGAGAAGTACAAATCGGTCAAACCTTACCTGATTACCTATGACAACGAGCCTGGCACCGAGCGTTTGCAGAGTCAGGCGGAGCGTGCGCGTTTTGATGAGGGTACCAAGTGTATTCTCTGTGGTGCCTGCACTGGTTCTTGCCCATCGATCTGGGCTAATCGAGAATGGGTTGGGCCGGCAGCTATCGTCAATGCCCATCGCTTCATCTTTGATAGCCGCGACCAGGGAGCGCAAGAGCGTTTGGGCATTCTGGGTCAGCGCGATGGTGTATGGCGTTGCCGCACCATCTTCAACTGCTCCGATGCCTGCCCACGCGGCATCCCTGTCACTGACCTGATTGAGCAGGTCAAGCGTGCTATCGTCTATAACGATACAACGGGCGAATAGCGAA
>JAJZEJ010000333.1 GCA_021828635.1 Chloroflexota bacterium | reverse complement strand
TATACCGCATCCATTAAAACCAAGTGTACCATGTCCGAGGCTGATTTACTACGCTTGCGCGTGGCAAATCAGCCTCTGGACGATGTGTCAAACAACGTTACGCTGTTGACGCATCAACACGTCCCTCTGCAAGTCTCTTACGCGACTGGCTTGAGATTCAAGATCACGACCTCATCATCGGGATAGTCGAACGGAGCAGGCATTGCGTAGGCGTTGCTCGCCGTTGGCCAGCCAGTGAAGTGGCTCGTGGTGTACTCATTCCAGGTTGCGCCATCGACCAGCGGAATGGCTGGCATCTGCGTCACCATGATCTTCTCGATACCCTGAATGGCCTGCAACTGCACGTTGGGATCAGCAGAAGTAGCATACTGCTTGAGCAGGCTATCAGTGGCTGGGTCACTCCAACGCTCGAAATTGGAGGTAGCCGCGCTACCAACAGCAGCCGTGTTGGCGCTATTCAGCAATGAGTTATACAGGTAGTAAGGTGTTGGGCCGGGATTGGTCCAGGAGATAGACATGTCATAGCTACCAAGCTGCAAGGCGCTAAAGTAGGCATTGAAGGAGATAGCATTGACGCTAGCATTGATACCGATGGTTTTGAGATCCTGAACCATAATCTGGCAGTCCTGCACCCAGTCGGTCCAGCCGGTAACAACATTGATGTTGTAGGTCGGCAGTGCCTTGCCGCTCTTGTCTACCAGCACGCCAGACGAGTTCTTCGTGTAACCCAGTTGTCCCAGCAGACTCAAAGCCTGCGAAGCATTTGGCGCGGAGAACGTGGTATTGGCATAGTTCGGATCCAGGAAGCTCTTGTTAGAGGGCAACACCAGGGCCGTTGGGCTGGCAACCGGTTCGTAGCCGCTTTCGGCAACGGTGTACATCTGCTGGCGATCCATCACGGCACTAATAGCCTGGCGGAACGTTGCATTATTGAATGGTGCTTTGGCATCGTTCATATAAAGCATGACGACATTGCTCGGTGGGAACCAGTAGTTGTTGTGAGCCGGGTCGCGGTTCACGAAGGTCTGTTTGATATCCGGCGTGAAGAGGCCGGTCCAGTCCACATTACCCTGCGAGAGCAGCAGTTCAGCACTGGTATTCGAGTTGAAGGACGGGTAACGAATCTCGCTCACAGCCGGTTTGCCGGGCTGCCAGTAGCTCGTATTTTTGGTCAGGTCGATCAACTGCGGCGTGAAGCTATGCAGCACGAAGGGACCGGTGCCAATTGGGTTGCTGTTCTGGTATTTGGTCGGGTCGCCAACACTGGAGAAGATGTGCTGTGGCACAATCCAGGTCTGGCCTCCCAGGCCCCACAGAATCGGCGTATACGCTTGTTTCATGTTGACCACGACGGTATGGCTATCCGGCGCGGAAACATTACTGATATACTGATGCAGGTCGTTGCCATCAGCAGCCGGGTACTGCAAGATCATATTGATGGTGAATACCACGTCCGCTGAGGTAAATGCCTGACCATCCGACCACTTGACATTCTGGTTCAAGTCGAACGTGAGCGTCTTGGCATTGTTAGAGAACTGATAGCTAGACGCCAACCAGGAATGCACTGTACCATCCATGCGGTTGAAGAAAAGCAGAGTCTCGTAAATCAAACCCTGTGTACCATAGGCTGGGCTGGGAGCATATGGGCTAAAGTTGCGCGTGAAGTTACCATCTGGGCTGGGAACGATGGTAAGAACGCTGTTCTTCGTGCTAGACTGCGTTGAAGTGGTACTGCCACCGCAAGCTGCCAGGATCACGGTAAAAGCCATCAGGCACGATACCAGAAGTAATCCTGTGCGCTTCCTACCACCGAATAGCTGAGATAGGCTCTGACGAGTCATTAAAACCTCCTGTGATGCGTATCGCTACACATCATCACCCATGAGTGCCGACCTTTCTCGTTGGGAGGCTGGCACTCTAAGATTCTGCACCGATCCTTATGAGCATTTTATGAATGCCCACAGACAAAGATACAAAGACGCAAACAGGTCATGAGTATGGCACCCACAAGGGGTGTCGCTACATGTAGCGTGCGCCTACGGCGCGAATGGCCATCATAGACGGCGGGCATAGATTAGATGTAGGGACACCCCTTGTGGGTACCATGCCACCGCTACCCTGTTCTGTCTTGCTCATGTACGTTTGTAAAAACCTCCTTCCAGTTTCCTCATAAGAGGAAGAAAGCTATAGCACTGCCAAGTCAGGGTATAGGGCGCAAAAATCCCCTGATGCATATAGGGACCGATTTATCGCATTTGCATCACCGAATGGAGCGCAAAAACCCCCTTCAATGGTGGTAAGGACCAATATAGCTCATCCTTACCGGCAGTGTTAGAGTAATAAACTAGAACGGGAAACGGATAAATCAGGCGAAGGTGTGGGCGAGCCACACGACGCACGCACTACAAGCGTGGTCGGCAACTGAATGCGAATAGGTTCTTCGTCACCGACATCCTTGCTGGCAGAAGACCACGGAGTAGCAGTCATCCAGGGGTTTCTGCCACGTTGTGCGGAATGAGAGGTATGCAGCATGGAGAAAAGCAGCTCAATGCCATGCTGGCCCATCTCCGCGAAGGGCTGGCGAATGGTTGTCAATGGTGGACGTACATGTGCGGCGGAAGA
>JAJZEJ010000445.1 GCA_021828635.1 Chloroflexota bacterium | reverse complement strand
ACGCGGTGGAAGGGACGCCAATATAGACAAGATGGCAGCAGCCAGCAGACCCATACCAACAGCCAGGTAGTAGCCATGCGTCAGATCAACCAGCCCAAACATCAAGAGGCTCGCTCCAAAGAGGATGCGCGGAGCTAAAATGGCCAGACGATTGTTGTGATGCCATCTCGCGTTCCGCAAAACCCGATCAGTCAAGTAGAGCAAGAGCAGGGCTACGACAAACCAGGCGGCGAAATTTGCTAGTGGTACGCCATAATAGGCCAGACCAGAGGGCGTCTGCCACAGCCAGTAGTGTTCCAGGTAGGCCGCGACCGGCTCGATCTCCAGGTCGAGCAGCATTGCCAGCGTGGCACCAAGCAAGATACCCTTGATGCCCAACCGATGCTCAGCAGTGTACAGCCAGCCATAGCTGCCCAAAATGACCATGACCCAGGCAAACATGACAGCAAGGGGTACATGCGCAGGTAGAAGCGGAAACATCACGTTAGTATAGTGATAGATGCCAAAGGGGAAACCTGTATTGACACCGATGGCCTCTACTAGATAGGCAAGCACGATGATGAGCAGCCCAGCTAGCAGACCACGCCGCCAACCAAAACGCACCATCGCGGCGCAGATCAATAACGCGCCTTCCAGGAAGAGCAAGGCACCACCAGCCCAGGCTAGTGAGAACGGTGGCCGCACATTGAATGCTACACCAACAACTGCGATGGGATAGGCACAACAGAACAAGATGAACAGAAAAAGCAACAGGCGTCTTAACAACGGGGCAATGCTCATGTTTGTCCCTGCACAACGGCAATCGCACGTGCATAGGCCGCAGTCTTTGTAATCAGTGTCATCGCTCCAGTATGCACATCCATTGCATAAAGTGCATTACTGCTATAAAAGGTTACAACGCTACTATTCATCCATGCTCCCAACGTCACAAAATTCGCCAGCGAGGTCGCCAATAACTGTGGTTGGCCTACCTGAAGCTTGCCACCCTGTGTCTTGACCTGCACACTATAGACGGCGTAGTGACGATCAAAGGGTGCCTGAGCATCACTGGAAAATTCCAGGTAGACGAGCGTATGGCCATCCGGCGAGAAGAGTGGCGTAGATATCCAGTGATAATCGGCGCTATTGCTCAACTCGTTTTGCGCAGATAAAACGGTATGTATCTGTGTCAGAACTGGTGGATTGCCGCTTAACGAAGCCATATTCAGGCCATTAGCGTGGTTAAGAGCTACAAGGTCTTCAGGTACACTGCCATCGGTTGGCTGGGGCGCGACACCTTCAGCACTGGCATAAAGCAACGTTGTACTATGGGACATTAACGCCAACGGCCCCTGTAATGCATTTTCCGAGAGTATCTGTTGCGGAGTAGCGGTTAATTTTTCGCGCAGATCAAATATCCATAGACCGGTGCGAATAGCATCATGATCGCCCTGGTCATCAGTCAGCAACAAAAGTGAGTGCGCAGGCACACCTGGCTCTTCCAGAAAAGAGAAGGCGCGAAAACATGGACATTGGCTGGCTGATTGCTGATAAATAAGCGTCGTTTGCGCAAATGAGGCGGGAGCCAGTGAGGTGAGATAGAGGTCGATGCTACCCTTGCCATTCAGTGGCTCAGTACTCCAGGCAATCGTCGTGTCATCGCTGCTCAATACCATCGAGGTGATAATCTGACCGGAGGCCAGTTTAGCCACCTGCACAGGCATATCAGTAGCAATATCGGTCAGCCAGAGGCCATCGCCGCTATAGAGCAACTGGTCCGATGTCGTCAGCAATGGCACAATAGAGGGAGTGTAGACATAACCAGGGGTCAGTAGCGATTGCGGTTTGCCCCCTACAATGGGTAGCTTATAAATACTATTCTGCGACTCATAGAGAATAGAGCCAGCACCCGTCAGAAGTAACGGCGGCGCATTATTATTAACGAGCGCATTGAGTGGCGGTGTGTTCTCTACATCATCAGGAAGCGTGGTTTTGTGGATATTTCGAGCATGCTGATCGCCAGAATACAGCAGTTGTGGTAGCGAACGTAGCCAGAGACCAGTAAAGAGTAGCAAGAAGAGTCCCACCACACAGAGGAAGACCAGCATACTTTTTTTGGCCGGATTGGCTCGCAACTCTTCTCTTAAAGATGCTGGTGGCCTATCCGCGACCGGGGCTTTTTCAGGTAATTTGGTGGCAGGCTGAGTCACAACTTCTCTCCTTGCACAGCACATTGCGCATAGTGTCGAATAAAGGCCAGTGTCTTCGCACAGACATCAGCGCGTTCATAATCTTTCATAATTACGTGATAGGAGCGATGGAACGTTACCAGATATTTCTCGCGTGAGCCGAGCAACCGATAGATTACCCGTCCATCACGCGCCGGTACCACGTGGTCGTGTAACGCAACCATTATCAGAGCCGGAACAGTGATGCGCGGCAGTTCAGAGCGCAAAGTTGGCAAGAAACGCAACATGCTATGCACAGGAGCCAACACTGTCCAACGATGGGCATCACGCGCATAACGACGACGTGCAGTAACATCATGCACATCTTCACGCAAGCTTGGCAACATTGGCGTAAACAACCTGGCGAAACGCACTGCCGGTTCCATCCAGAAAGGCATATAGATAGGAGCGCACATCGCTACCACACCCGCGACCTCCTCATGGGCGCTCACGTGCAGGCAGATAGCTCCTCCCAGAGAATGTCCGACCAGGAAAACCAGATCACAGTGCTGCTTGAGTTGCCGTGCCTCATCCAGAACTGCCTCAGACCATTCGGGCCAGCCTATGGGTAACATCGCGCTCACATGTGTACCATGTCCCGGCAACAACATATTGACAGAGAGGATATCCTCTGTGAGCAGCATGGCGTGAATTTCCTGCATGTCATCACGGCTCCCATTCAAGCCGTGTACCAGCAGAACACCTATCACTGATTTGCGCACTTGCTTCATTCTTTCGCCGTATATTATAACGTGCCGTTCCAAAGTAGAGTTACATAGTATCCGAAAGAGGGACAGGATATCCCTTGCGGACTTGTGAGTACCTTGTGGACGCTCGTCCTACTTGCTCTTTGGAGACCCGCGTGCTATAGTCAAACACATATTCAATTCTAACACGTTGCAAGCATAGTGGAAGCAAGTCGTATGCAACATTGTTGTTAATAACATGGACTTAAAAATGCTATCTGTATATTCGTTTGTAGGAGAAAAATCATGCATTTCGCAACAAAAGCCATTCACGCGGGTCAGGAACCAGACCCCTCAACCGGGGCCATCATGACCCCCATTTTCCAGACTTCAACCTATGCTCAAAGCGGCATGGGCGAACATAAAGGCTATGAGTATGCGCGTACCGGCAACCCGACCCGTACTGCATTAGAGAATTGTCTAGCGGCATTAGAGGATGGGCGCTATGGCGTAGCCTTCGCCTCTGGTCTAGCTGCTGAACACGCCATCCTCAACCTGCTGAGCGCGGGCGATCACATGGTCGCCTGTGATGATCTCTACGGCGGCAGCTATCGCATCTTTGAGCAGGTTATGGGACGCTTCAACGTGCAGGCCAGTTATGTCACAGCCAGCGACGTACAGGCATATGAACGCGCTATTCGCCCCAACACGAAACTCATCTGGCTTGAAACACCTACCAATCCATTGCTACGCCTGGTTGATATTCGTGCCGTGGCTGAGATTGCACATCGCCATAACATTCTACTGGTGGTAGATAATACCTTCTCCAGCCCCTACTTTCAGCAACCACTCAAGCTAGGAGCCGACATTGTGTTACATAGCACAACCAAGTATATCAATGGTCATAGCGATGTCATCGGCGGTGTGGCAATTACCAGCAATGAAGTAGTTTACGAGTCGCTCAAGTTTTATCAGAACGCGGCTGGCGCGGTCCCTGGTCCCTTCGATGCCTGGCTGACCTTGCGCGGCGTCAAGACACTAGCGGTCCGTATGCGCCAACACGAGGAGAATGCACGCGCAGTTGCCAGCTATCTGGCCGAGCATCCGCGTGTTGAGAAGGTTTATTATCCGGGTCTGACCTCGCATCCCGATCACGAACTGGCAAAACGCCAGATGAGTGGCTTCGGCGGCATGGTCTCATTCCAATTCAAAGGCAAGCTAGCGGATGTCGATCAAGTTGTGCGCCACTTCACCATCTTCACCTTTGCCGAGAGCCTGGGCGGCGTCGAGTCCCTGGCTTGTCATCCCGCCTCGATGACGCATGGCTCCATCCCCAAAGAGATACGCGAGGCACGCGGCCTGACCGATACGCTACTACGCCTCTCCATCGGCATCGAAGATGTCAGCGACCTGCTCGCCGACCTGGAACAAGCATTGGCATAAATGTGAACAACATCACAATGGGAACGCGATATGCTCATAACATATCGCGTTTTCTTGTATGGATGGGTCATGATAAAGCTGATGTCTGTTACTTTCAGGCACACGGAGCGATATACTATATGGTAGCATCCCTCTCTCTATTCTAAAAAACTATGAAAAACTCTCTATTCTATCTACTCAATGCTATAATGCCCATTACCATTAGGAGGCGGCCCCACAATGGCACGTTTAACACACTTCAAACAACGCACAAAGCTGGCTAGTATTGCTGGTGCGCTCATGTTGCTTCTGCTGCTTCTCTCCGCTTGCGGGAGTAATACACAAGCTAATCAGCAGGCTACGCAAAACAAGATCACGCTCAACTCCGCTATCGCGCAAGCCTTGCACGTCGGCGTACCAATGAGCATGATGCAACCAATTATCAAGCAAGAAACGCAACTCAGCAGTACGAATGCCCCGGTAGCTCTCTTCTCAAATCAGAACACCAACAGCTACTATAGCAATCTGTCACAACGTTATCAAATGTTGACAGTGCAGGCACAAGGACTTATCACGCAGACAACGCAGCAGCTTGACTACCAGGCCGCGCTCAATCTGCAAAACTTCGAGAGCATTCTGGCCGAGCGCCAGGCCCAGGGCTTTATCGAGGCCAAACCTTTTGCTAACGAGCTTGCCCAGGATCAGACATTGCTAGAGCAGGCTAAATACCCGATTGACTATCTGAAGATCAGCGCCAATGCACAGAGCGCAACCCAGGCTCTCCACCTGATGGGGCCAACATATGATAATCTGACGCTCTTGCAACAAACGATCCAGCAGTTACAAAGCTCCAATCTGGATGTCACCGCACTTAATCAGAACGTGCAATATGATCTACAAGTCTTTCGCTCCGCCAGCACACCCGCAGATTTCACGAACTTGAATAACCAGATCAACGCGCAATTGCAAGAAACGTCCGCTTTCTCAACGCAGGCCATTCCTTTCCTCGGTAATGCCAAGCTCAAACAGTTCAGCGCGGATATCACTCAGACGCAACAGTATGGGCAGAATGTCTCAACCTTTCAGGCTCGTTACGCTGCGGACCAGGCAGCACTGAATAATGCGAAGGCACTGAATGACTTTCTCAAAGTTTCGGCGCAACTCGATACGGATATTGCTTCCATTCAGTTGCCCATGTTGCAAGGTCAGGCCAACTACCTGCTGAAGCAATTTCACCAGGAAGTCGATAACTGGGGCAAAACTCATCAGTACACCGATAGCTTCAACAACACAAGCTACCCACTGGACTACGAATATAACGTCGTGCAAGGCTTCGGCTCTGATCTGGATGCCGCTGTGCAATCCGCACAAACGACAGATGACTATAATAGTGCCATCAACGCTATCAATACTGATACGACGTTACTCAAAGCGATGGAGACTGATTACAGCGATAAGACGCCGTGGGATCAGCCGCATGCCACTGACCTGCAATTGATGCAAAATTTCAATATGACCAGTGGACAGGTCATCGTCGTTTCGCTGATCGAGCAAACTATGCGCCTGTATCAAAATGGCAAGCTAGTCAAAGCTTTCCAAATCACCTCCGGTCAGTTTGAGAAGCCATCGCCTCCAGGTATCTGGCACATTTTCTTACGTGAGTCGCCAACCGTTTTCAAATCCAGTGAACCAGTCGGCTCAGCCTTCTGGTATCCTGACACGAACATCAACTTTGCGATGGAGTATCGCACCGATGGCTATTTCCTCCATGATAGCTGGTGGCGCGTCAACTACGGCGTTGGCACGAATTTCCCGCACTATGATACTGGTGGTGATGAGTCCTTCGCGGGTAATGGCAGTCACGGCTGTATTAACATGCAGGAGCAACAGGCCGCGTGGCTCTACCATAACACCAGCTACGGCACACCCGTGATTATGTATTAAATCTGTGACCATTGCGCCCGTGTTTGACAGCGTGAACGCTCTTCTGCTATAATCTACGGGCATTGGGTCCGACATAATAGCGTTGTCGGCATTTTTGTATTGGAATCACACATCCAGCCCACGTTGAAAGGGCCGGTGTACCGGGGAGGACTAAAACTTACATGCCCAATACTTCATCCGCTATAAAGCGTATGCGCCAGGAAGAGCGCCGTCGGGCGCATAACCGCAGCGTCAAATCGCAGGTTAGAACAGAGGTTACAAAGGCTCGCGTCGCCATCACAAGTTCTAGTATTGATGCTGAGGCCGCTGAGGACGCTGTACGCGCCGCCGTCAGTGAACTCGACCGCGCCGCTAAAAAAGGCGTTATTCACAAGAACAATGCTGCTCGTCGCAAATCTCGTTTGATGAAGCAGCTCAACAAAAAGTAGTTTGACGCGCCCAATGCTCCACGGCAGCTCTGTCGATCACTGCTGAGCAACGCGCGTATTAGGAGGAACATATGGCAGAGACGAACGCCGTAACGAAGCCAGCAGGTCGGGCATTGCTGCTTGCCGTCGAGAGTGCGCAGTTACGGACAGACATACCAGAAATTAAATCAGGCGATACTGTGCGTCTGCAAGTGAAAGTCGTTGAAGGCAACCGTGAGCGCCTCCAGCCGTTCGAGGGCGTCGTGATGCGCCTGCGCGGCACCGGCGTCAATCGCAATTTTACCGTGCGCCGTATCACCAATGGCGTCGGCGTCGAGCGTACTTTCCTTGTACATTCTCCCCGCATCGAGAAAATCGAAATCGTCCGCCGCGCTCGCGTGCGTCGCAAACAACTCTACTACCTGCGTGGCTTGACCGGTAAGGCCGCACGCTTGAAAGAGCTGCGCCCAACCAGTACCAAGCGTGGGGCAAAAACGGCAAAATAGGCGATGTTGTGGAGCAACCTGTACACGATAGCATTGGCAGAAACGACGAAGGCGGTACGACGTTGCGCAGACAACAAAAACCTTTAGCTGCGCTAGCTACATGTGCGGAAAAGACGCAAACACCAACATTGCTGGAAGAGATGGCCCTGTATGAACAGGGCCACTCTATTCTTGCGGGCCTCGACGAGGCTGGCCGTGGTTGCCTCGCCGGACCCGTTGTAGCAGCAGCAGTCATCCTTCCATTACAGCTTGCGCAAGAAGAGGTCATGACGCGCTTTATCGGCGTCAACGACTCCAAGCAATTGACGGCTCAGACCCGTGAGCGTCTCTACAAGGTTATTATGCAGCATGCATTGGCGGTCGGTGTCGGCTTTGGCTCGGCGGCTCTGATTGATGAAATCAACATTCTTCAAGCCACCAAACACGCCATGCGGGTCGCATTGACACAACTCTCTCTACAACCCCAGGCACTCCTGCTCGATGCATTAACGCTACCCGATATCACCCTGCCACAGCGTCCACTGATTAAAGGTGATGCACGCTCACTTTCGATTGCCGCAGCCTCGATCATCGCAAAGGTGACACGCGACCGTCTCATGCTAGAACTGCATCAGCAGTATCCCGCCTATGGCTTTGATCGTCACAAGGGCTATGGCACACAAGCACACCTGACAGCATTACACCGCTATGGGGCCACACCAGAACATCGGCGCAGCTTCGCGCCGGTCAGCGAACTTTTCGGCCTCTTCGCGCAAATGTAATGTATATTCCTATCTTATCTTCTATTTCGAGAGGTACTGAAAAAACTCAAATAATTGAGCCAACTCATGTCTTCTTAGCAGATGTAAGGGATGAAACGATAGGGAACCTGGGCCATATAGGCATCATAGCCCGGCAGTTCCGCCCGCAACAGGCGTTCCTCCAGCACCGCACGCCTGACGAATAGGCCAATGAGAATCAGTGAAAACAAGAACCCAAATACTGATCCTAGTAAGAGAGCCATCCCTACAAAGAAAAGGAAAAAGCCGACATACATCGGATGACGCACATACCGGTATAGCCCGGTGGACACCACCGTCTGCCCTCGCTCTTTCTGGATGCGTACCGTCGGCGTCAGATAGGCGTTTTCCCGAAAGGTCTGGTAGATGAGAGCGAACGAACCAACCAGGACAATCGCTCCCACCATCTGGAGCCAAACCGGAACCTGCGACCAATGAAAGCGAACAGCGTCGAGAGGCATCAGGACTAGCCAGGCAACGCAGGCAGTAAACAGCAGGAGAAACATTTTGTCCCGGCCTTTCTGATTGGGCTTGAACACGCTCATGCGCTCCTCCAACAAAGCAGGATTGTGCTTGGACAGCAGGCGAACAGTGGTTATAACGAAGCTGTAGAGCAGGATCAGGAAGATCCACCCGGCAGGCCAGACAACAGTACCAGCGGCAAGAAACAAGACTAAGGGGAACATCAACAACTGGATTATCCCCCCCACCAGAGCTTTTGACGTGAGAATTCCATTCATGATAAAACCTCGCTTTTTGCTAACGTAAAATAAAGTTTTATGCGTCTAAAATAAAAATACCATACGATGAAAGAATTTGTCAAGTGAGGAAACCAGGAAATGTATAAAAGAGAGCCAATGGTTCTTCTTCTGGCATGCTGGATACTATGCAATTAATGCCCATCCCCATCCGTATCTTGTGCTACCCCTACACCTACCGTTAGTGGCACAGGAATCGGCGACATGTCCAGTGTCGCCAGTTTTGGTGAGGCCGGAACATAGACCTTAGAGGCGATAGAATGGGAAAATGCCTCCTGCACCAGCAACGAAGAATCAATGCTCCAATGCACCTGCGTATTGACATTGTAGTAGACAAGCGCCTTAATAGCCGGAAACACGACCGGCAAAGCCTGATTGAGCGCATTGGCTATCCAGGCACTCTTCGCAGATGCGTCGCCGGAAGTGGCTGTTTCGGAGACCATCATTGGCTTGTTTGTGGACATGCCCTGAATTGCTTCATAGGTATTCTGGAATACGCCGGTAAAGCTCTCCCACTGGTGGGAATAGAGCGTGGTTCCATTGAAACCATCAATGCCAACCCAATCCACATACTTGTTACCAGGGTACAGTTCTTTGAGCGATGTACTCCCCGGATAGACCACGTTGGGACTCCAGACCCAGGTAATATTGTCTGCGCCTACTTTAGTAAAAAGATCATGCACGTGTTGCCATGCCTGCACATACTGACCCGGCTTGTTTTCAGGGCATTGCTCCGACCAGGGATACCAGTTGCCATTCATCTCAGGAGCGAAACGCAAGAAAAATGGATTACCCCAGGCTTTGGCACTCCGCGCCCACTGCGTAATATAGGGGTCAAACTTCCCACCAATAATATTTTGCAGATCATAGGTTGGCGAACAACCATTCGCACCACCAGCCCAGGGTTCCCAGGAGACCATCGGAATAGAGCCATGTTGCCGCACAGTATTCATCCAGGAGGGTTGAAACAAACTCAAAACTGTTTGATTCCATTGCTGATACGTCATCACAATTGACATAGACTTTTGTACACTCGACTCAAACCGCACCACGGTATTCATATTTTGCAACACACCTCCCGTGTACGCACCGTAGTAAATGGAAGCTGCCTCCAATGCCGTCGTGCCACTCTGCGTAATAATCTGCTCATGCCCATTCTGATAAGTAATAAATTGGGCCGTCCACGTCTGCGTGAGCGAATACGTAATAATCACAAGCTGCACAATACGTATCACCGCTGATTTCTGTGTACCCAGACAAGCAAGTATTGGGATCATCGTAATATTGCCTCTACTTTTCGCTATATAAAAATTTAACTCTACTTTTTAACAGTACTCATCAATGTATACTATATTCAAGATTATATATCTCTTACTAAGAATAAACAGATATTCCAGAAAACAACAATAGCCAATTTGCGCTACTTTGAAATACAATGACACAATTTGAAGAGTAGCACGGTGATCGCAAAGGGCGTCTTGCTACTCTTAGCATGAATTGTGCTATTCTACAAATGCATATCATTTACACAAAATTTTTAGGGCAAGAGGAACAAAGGCATGGCAAGTCAGAAGACCGCACAGGGAGAATATTTCTTCCTGCCACAGGAACATATACTGTTCGGAGCAGGCAGTGTAGAAAGCCTGGCTGACGAGGTAGCGCGACTGGGAACACAGCGTGCGCTCATCATCACAGGCCATTCACTAATGGCACAAACGGATGTTGTTGATCGGGTAGAGCGTGCATTGGGAACATTTTATCATAGTACCTTCGCGGGTATCAGGCAACACTCGCCTAAAAGCGATGTCGCGCAGGCTACTGAACTAGTACGCAGCGAACAGATCGATATATTGATTAGCGTCGGCGGTGGTAGTCCGATTGATGCAGCAAAGGCGGTGGCAATGCAATTTTTGCAGGAACACAGCGCCATTTTGCCACACATTGCCATTCCTACCACGCTATCAGCCGCAGAGTTCTCGCATCTCGTCGGCGTCACCGATGAGCAGGCCCATATGAAAGTTGGCTTCGCGCATACACAGGTTACGCCACGCAGTGTCATTCTCGATGCAGCATTAACACTGGCTACACCTATACAACTCTGGCTCTCTAGCGGCATCCGCTCGCTCGACCATGCCGTTGAGACACTCTACGCGCCGGGACTCCATCCTATTAATGATACACTGGCGCTGGAAGCCATCCGCAAGCTCTTCACCTACCTGCCACGTTGTCAGTCGCATGCCGATGATCTCACCATACGCACCGAGCTACAACTTTCTGCATGGATGAGCTTCTTCGGCGAGGTCAATACACCAATGGGACTGAGTCATAATCTGGGACGCCGCATCGGTGCTAGCTACAATGTGCCACACGGCATCACATCGTGTATCACACTATCACACGTGATGCGTGCCTTCACGCTTATCCACACACAGGCGCTGGCCCGTATCGCGCAGGCGTTACGTCTGGTCGATGATAGTGATTACTCACAGAATGCTGCATTGAAGGCCGCCGATGCTGTCAGTGAACTGGTACGCCATTTGGGATTGCCACAACGGTTGCGCGATGTCGGCGTGCCTGAAAGTGACCTGCATGCTATCGCTATCAGCACGCCCAGCCGCGACCTGAATACCACCGAAGTCGAAGAACTTCTGCACGCGATGTTCTAAATAACAAATGGCGCGTTTTCCAGCGCAGGCCGGAAAACGCGCCATTTGTTATGAAACAATCTACATCTGCGCTACCACCTGTTGTCCGGCGCGTTGTCCCAGA
>JAJZEJ010000787.1 GCA_021828635.1 Chloroflexota bacterium | reverse complement strand
ACTTTGCTGGCAGATTGGCCTGCGTTCCCCACAGCATAAAGTGTACCCTGTTGTGTAGCAAACAGAAGTACAGGTGTGGCGGAGGTTGACCAGAATAGTTGCGCAATCGGTGATGTAACCACGATGTCGCGGGCTTGCAGCGATGACTGAAGCTCCACAATAGAGACATGTTGACTAGTACTATAAGCTAGCATCTGACTATCGGCGGACCAAGCTGGTTGTAGTGTACTTTCCACACCATTGGCAACGAGGCTATCATGCCCGTTTGCCAACGTTACGACATAGAGGGTGCCAGTATTAGCTGCTGTGGATGAGACGGAAGTCAGATAGTCAACGAAACTGCCAGAGGGCGACCACCGCGCCAATGTGACGAGCTGACCATTAGCCAGCGTGGCAATACCGCCATTCAGATTGACATCTTCCAGCGCCATCTGTCCAGGCTGGGTGTTGACCAACAACCAACCACCAGCACCATCATTAGCTGCCTGAGCATAGCTGGCCTGTGAGAAGTCACCCTGAGCCAGCACATGCGGTGTATGCATCACATCAATCGTAGCAAGCTCCACACGCTGAACTGTACCAGCAGTGCCTACGCTCCACGTGAGCGCGGGAAGCGTTGCGTTCGGCGACCAGTTGAGTGAAAGCAGCGTCTCCGGTAAGCTGATCGTGGTGATGGCGAGCGAACTTTTACTGTGTGTATTGTAATCGAGAATTTGTGCAGCATTCTGATTCGTCAACGCGAAGGCCACGCGCACACTATCTGGCGACCAGACGGGCATTGTTGCCATCGCACCTTGCGAGGATGTGACTATCTGGACACTATTCGATGCCAGACTATAGATATAGAGTGACGGTTGCCCACTGCCCTGTGGATCGGCGACAAAAGCCAGTTGTTGACCATCGGGCGACCAGACCAGACTCTTGAGAATTGTTTGCTCCTCTGCCGTTTGCCAGTTTGCGGATGAGAGCATATGAGTAGGTAGCAACGGCTGTGGTACCGTCGTATCGTTTTGCCCATCGCTACGAATAACATGCACATAACCATGTTGAATATCAATGTAAGCTAGCATATTTCCGGCAGACTGGGTACCAGTAGCGGGGCTGACAACCCAGGAAACCCCAACCATCACATGTTGTGGCGTGAGCTGGGCTTGCGAGGGTGTGGTATCTATAGAGGCACTCCACAAAGCTCCCGCACGCCAAAAAACAAAGCGTGTACCGGCAGGTAGTGGCATAGTATTCTGTGAATATCCTGCTGGTGGCGTAATCGCATTAGCCTGATTGCCTGCCTGCTGGCCTTGCTGTGTAGCGAATATCTGCCAGCCAAAAGCACCACCAAGACCTAAAGCGAGCAGCAAGGCAGCCGCGACAGCAATCAGTATCGCACGCTGTCCCGCATGCTTCTTACGGCTCACCACAGGAGCATGGAGTGTATTACTGCTCACAAGGGATGGGCGTAGCGCAGGTTGTCGTCGGGTAGGAGTTGTAGTGGAAGACGGGAGAGTACCAGGGAGTAAGATCAGTTTAGAATGAGCCAATGAGCCACTATAGATATGTCTATCTGTCAGTGCAGGGTCATCAACCTCATCCTTAACGAGCAAAACATCCTGAGCCAGGGTGGAGAAGAGCTTTTGACGCACCGCTGGCCCAGGGCTGACAGGGGGCAACTGAGCGAGAAGAGCATCGAAGCGACGGTAGTCATTGAGAATGGCCTGACAACTCTGACATTCTTGCACATGAACCGTAACACTACCGTACTCCTCCGGTGCGAGCATCTTGTCAAGGTAAGTACTGAGTAGCTCCTCGACCTGCTCACAGCTCATTTACTGCCTCCTCCCTGTTCCAGAGAACGATAATGTTCTCGAAACGACTGACGTGCGCGTGAGAGATACATCTTAACGCCACTCTCAGCGATATTTAGCGCCTGAGCGATCTCACTATACGAGAAGCCCTCTTGCGTATACAACAACAGCGCGGCACGATATTGGTTAGGCATACGACGTAAAGCGGCACGCACCAGTTCGGTTGTTCCGTAGATTTCCTGTGGGTCTGCGCTTTCAACATCGGCAGGCTCATGATCTAAATCTTGCCAGGGCATCCACGCAATCAACTTGCGACGACGTAACGCATCGTAAGCCGTATTTGTTGCAATACGATAAAGCCAAGCCGACAACTTCAAATTAGCGTCCATTTTAGGTAGGGCGCGAAAAGCCTTCAAGAACGTATCTTGCGTTAAATCGTCGGCTTGTTCTCGATCACCTACCAAATGATACACATAGTTATAAATAGGCGTTTTATACTCATCATAAATCTGGTCAAAAGACCAGGTATGCTCTTTTGTTTCCACCCGGGCCATGCGCTACAATCCCTTCGATGGCTACAAGTTTCATCCTGTCCGTTCCATCAAGATACAACTTATAGCACATCGTCGAATGGCGCATGATACCCTCAACTGAGTGTACCGTGGATAGCGCGTTCGGGAAGGCTTTAACCTTCTGTGTAGTGGAACGGACAATTAACACTTTCAGTAACATGTTAGAATTGTGACAAGGGTGCGCTTCGTTCCGCATCGCATACCAGATCAGACCAGGCATATGACAATTATGACGATACGCCAGGGCC
>JAJZEJ010000482.1 GCA_021828635.1 Chloroflexota bacterium | reverse complement strand
GCAGACGATAGAGAGGAGGAGCAGGCCGAATATATTCGAGGCCAATGGTGAAAGGGTATGGGCAATCAGCGTACCAATCCCCGTGAAGAGGATAATACCGATCACCATACTGATGAAGGCCATGAACGGCAGAATGTTGCGGATGACCTGGTCGATAGTATCGCGGCCAGATTGGTAGAGGATGCCCACAACGTTGCCGACGCCGCGACCGACGACTTCGAGTAGTTTTGTGATGCTGTTCATGTTATATCTCCTCGCTGCTCGCTAAAGCGGCTCCGCCTGTTTCAATACCAGCCATGTCTATGCTAACGTTCTCTTCACTCTGAGCTGATGAATCGCTAGCAGGACGACGAGCCCACATGACTGCTGTAATACGCTCAGTAACTATACCACGTATGAAGATAACCACCAAGCCAACAAAGAAGTAGCGTACTGCCAGATCTCCGACATTGAGATGCAGCGTGGTAATACCAGTTGCGATGCCTGCCCACACAAATATCTCGCCAGGATTGGCATGGGGGAAAAGGCCGAGGATAGGGTGGACAAAGGACACTGCCGAGTCATAGAAGGCCGGTTTCTGTTTCTCTGGCAGGAAACGACCCATCGTGTAGGCCATTGGATTCGTCAGGAAGAAGACTGCCAGGAAAGGCAGCACCAGATAACGCAAGAGGACATTCTTGCTGCTTGCCATTGCGACCTTATCAATACGCTCCGGCCCGATGAGGCGCACCAGAGCGTTCACTGCGGTCATCAGGACGATCAACAGGGGGACAATCCCTGTGACCAGACCAACAAATTCTTGGCCACCTTTTTGGAACATGCCAATGAAACCGGTAGCCAGAAAGACAAAAAATTGCATAATTTGCATGAGGCTTCCCCTCCAAGAGTAGTGATCTGCTGTTTTTTCTTCACTCTGTCGTGTGTTGACGCGGCACCATGCACGCGATTTATAAGCATAGGACCACCAGACGTTCTAACGCCTCCTGACACCACGGTGGTCCACGTACAACAGGATGATACGTCAAGAGTAACATCGTTCCTCCTCTAGAGAGTAGTGTGTCTCGCCTCACGGTCGAGAGATGGGTTGCTAAAAAAGGGATTGAGAAAATTAGGACTGCTTCGTCACCAGTGTTGATGATGCGTCCTGCTCAATGGACTTTTGGACAAATTCTGCTGCTGAACGGGCAGCTTGCATCACATGTGGTGAGATACCCTCGATAGTGGTATCGGGAGCAAGAATCTCATCCAGGGAATGACCTTCTAATTGAGGTACCGATGTTGGACGTGCGAAAACGGTGAAACCGCGAAGTCGCTCTGCCTTGATGACACAATGGGTAAGAGGATGGAAGACAAGAGCAACATAGGTACGGCCCCGATAACGGCCACCAGAGAGGCCAGTGGCACAACGTCCCAGTTTGCGTAACGCTCTAATACGTTGTGCAAATAGGTTGGCTTGCCGATAGGCTAAGCCTAATTGAATAAGCCATGCGGCAACTGCGACAATGGCAATCTTCTCGACCAGGTTCATGCGACACCTCCCGACGGTGTAGAGGTACGTATGGACATTCCATCACTCTAGGACGATCATAGACAAAGTTCAACAAACTCACGCGACAACTCGATTGGTTTATGCACCATTCGCCCCGGTAGTCGAGAAGCGAACTGCATAGGATGAGAGACAGCCTCACCCTTTAATCGGCGCGTGAGCGCGAATGCACGCATTGGGAGATCACAACAATACTGCCAGATCAGTACCGGTACCCTTTTTTCAAAGGTACAGGCACAGCGATGACAGGTTATGCGCTTGATATACAGCGACGCATAGACCACGGTATGCGGTGTCGCCGTGCCACAATAGAAACAATCTAGCTCTGCCTGACACGCTATCATAGTTCTCGAATTCCCTTACCCTGGGTATCCGTATGGATATCTAGCACTGCTTTGTCGGACAGCCATAGGTCCAAAGGACCAAATCAGCATCATTGCTCTCGAAAAGCGATGATTGCTCAAAAATGTCGATGCCTGCTCAGTCTCTCAGCCTGAAAAAGATCATGCGCTGTAGTAATCTTCAGATTGGTCAACTCGCTTTCGACAACGGCGACGGGATAGCCAAGACGCTCTACAGAAGCGGCGGTATCAGTTCCTACGAAATGATCACAAGCAGCTTGGTCGTAAGCTCGAAGCAAGAGGTGCGCCTGAAAAGCCTGGGGCGTCTGCGCCCGCCAAATAGACTTCCCTTCATAGCTTCTACAAACAGCATGTGTTTCATCGACCTGCACGATGTGTTCCTCTTCCTGGAGTGGCAAAGCCAGAATAGCTCCACCAACACGGCGTGCGCGTTCGATGAGCGTATCGACACTTCTTTGTGAAATAAATGGACGCGCTCCATCGTGAACCAGCACTACCTCAATGTCTCCTTCCTCAATCTCAACACGTAGGGCTTCAAGCGCACAGTGTTCAGAGCCATGCCGCGTCGCTCCACCCTCCACAATCCGCCGGACTTTCCGTATCTGTGCAGTATGAGCCAGCTTTGCCAATTGCTCCTCTTCACCTTTAGCAGTGACAAGGAGTATCTCGTCTACCAGAGCGCAATGCT
The DNA here is from genome assembly GCA_021828635.1 of Chloroflexota bacterium. Next base: position 29 of record JAJZEJ010000482.1, on the reverse strand, counting down.
CAAAGGTTTCAAGAGCATGAATGATAATT
>JAJZEJ010000690.1 GCA_021828635.1 Chloroflexota bacterium | reverse complement strand
GCATCCAACCATCTCTAGCAAGAGGTTTGGCGTTGTCAAGAAGGCTTTGGAGGGCATGAATGAGAGAAGTAGAGCATCTTGGCTAATCCTGGCTAATCCTGGCTACATTCTGTGCGTTTCTCGTTCGCCGTGTTATACTGCTTATGAAGTATGGACATATGGCAGCTAATTAAGGGAAATATGAACGTTTATGAGCAAGCTCTTACCACAAAATCACATCAATATGCATGCTGTTATACGCCCTGCCGTGGTACAACCTGTTCGGCGCACGGCACAAATGCTGAAAAAAGTTTAAGAGCGAGAAAACGCTTTCAATTCACAGCATCTACACCCGCCGCCGTGAGATGTTTTATTAGGCCACGGTGATGGCAACTTTCGCGCTCGGTACCGCCGCCGGTGATATGACCGCAGCAACGCTCGGCCTGGGCTACCTCGCATCGGGCATCCTGTTTGCCGTCTTAATCGCTTTACCTGCTATCGCCTATTTCCGCTTTGGCCTGAAGGAAGTACCGGCCTTCTGGTGCGCCTACGTCCTGACGCGCCCGCTCGGCGCTTCGTTTGCCGACTGGTTTGGCAAGCCGCCCAGTCTGAGCGGCATTGGCCTGGGTGATGGCCCAATCAGCACGGTTCTCACAATTTTGATCATCATCCTCGTCGGCTACATGACAATCGCGCAGAACAAGAACAGCTAAAATTTCACCTATTGATAGAGTAGAGTTTTATCGAAGAGTCATAGGCGCTTGACAAAGAAAGTTTGTTCTTGTTATGATGATAAGAAGATATGTGTGAGAGGTATAAAACTAATGGAAGGCATAGCAGACTACCCTGGTGAGCAGATAGACCAACCAGTGACATGCGGAGCGTTGTTTGCTGGTGCGGGCGGATTCGCCACCGGCTTTAGTCTAGCCGGTTTCACACCTCTCTTTTTTAACGAGGTCGATCAACCGGCGGCTCGTACATTTAGCCTCAATTTTCCACACACGTTCCCTTTCGTCTGCCCCATCCAGGAGCTAACTGCACAACGTATTCGTGATCTTTGCACTCTTGATGAAGACCTTGATGTGATGATAGGAGGGCCACCCTGTCAGGGCTTTAGCATCAATGCGCCGGTACGCCGTAATGATGACCCGCGCAATGGTCTTTTTCAGCACTATGCCCGTATAGTGTTGGAGGGGTTACGTCCCAAATTTATTTTGATGGAAAACGTACCAGGGCTTATTTCACTTGACCAGGGAGAAACATTACAAGCGGTTATTACAGCTTTTGAGCGATCTGGATACAAAGTTATCTTCCACATTCTTAACGCTGCTCATTATGGAGTACCAGAAGAACGTTGGCGTCTCTTTATTCTTGGCACTCGCCTATCTGGTGTTGAACTTTCATTTCCAACACCAACTCACTACAGCTACCAACGCCCTAATTTTACTGGTGGGCGTGACTACACATTTTCATATGCCATTAAAGCTCAACAGCAATCTCTCTGGTATACTGATCTGCTACCACCTATCACGGTCGGGGAAGCTATCAGCGATTTACCGGCTATTGCCGCCGATGGTGGTGCTTATGAGATGAACTATGATGCTGAGCCTCAAAGCTCATATCAACGAAAAATGCGCTCTTATGCTCAGAAGCTCTATAATCATGCATGCACTAACGTGAGTGAGATCAATCTTGAGCGTATGAAGTACGTTCTTCCAGGTGGATCATGGCGTGATATTCCTTTCGATCTTCTCCCCAAAGGTATGCAAAGGGCCAGGCGGAGCGATCATACAAAAAGATATGGGCGTCTCGAACATGACGGTATATCTGGTACTATCCTGACAAAGTGTGATCCTCACTGGGGAAGCTTCTTTCACTACGAGCAAAACCGCGTTATCAGTGTACGAGAAGCGGCCCGTATTCAGTCATTCCCTGATTGGTTCCGCTTTACTGGAACGCAGGGAGACCAATATCGACAGGTAGGTAATGCTGTCCCTCCGTTGCTAGCATATGCCATTGCAACCCACATCAAAAATCTACTCACCACATCTCCAACAGAAAGTTTTGTGTATGCCACGAGCCAGAGGTAATGATCTTTGCGCTCTATTGTCCAAAAACGCATTGTGAGGATGCGCCTCACCGATTTTGCGACAGCATTCGCATCGGGCAAACAACTTCCACTTGGCACGCAACTTGACGAAGCCGTTAATAAGGCATTGGCAAGCTTGTAAAGGTACCTTGTTCCAACAAGGCAATGGGATTGCGGGCTTGCGCCAGCGTAGACCGCACCGTATATACAAGCCTGCACCCCATTACTATGGAGAAACGTAGCGCGACGACAAACTTGGTAGATCAGGCCGTTTGGGCTTTCACCATCTCCTCCAACTTCAGTGCCGCGATGGCTTGTTCACGCAGCTTGAATTTCTGCACCTTGCCACTGGCCGTCATCGGGAAGGCATCGACGAACTGGAAGTAGCGCGGAATTTTCTGGTGGCTGATCTGGCCGCGACAGTAGGCACGCACCTCCTCTTCCGTGATCAGCATGCCCTCTTTGGGCCGCACCACAGCCAGAATCTCCTCACCGAAAAAGGTATCCGGCACACCAAGTACCTGCACATCGGCCACAGCGGGATAACGAATCAGGAACTC
>JAJZEJ010000500.1 GCA_021828635.1 Chloroflexota bacterium | reverse complement strand
GGTCAGATCGCCTTCGGTAGCGATGGCAATCCAATCAATAAAGCTGTGGTGATTCTATACTTCAATAGCAACGATTTTATCCAGATGGATAGCCAGATTGAGGGTAAGTTCCTGGCATCGTAACGAACAGCAATACGTCGCACTATTCATTTGGAATAGCACGTAGCACCTACAAGAGGTGTCACTACATGTATCTTTCGCCGGAGATGCATGTTACATGTAGTGGCACCTCTTGTAGGTGCCATGTATAGTTTTACCATCCAGCAGGTAATGCTTGCGTAATCAGGATTTGTAGCGTGAGAAGCATAAACCAGGCTACAAAGTAGGAGAGATCGAGCATGCCAATCGGTTTGATAATGCGGCGAAATGGCAGGATGAAAGGATCGGTAACGCGGGCCAGGAAACGAATGAAGGCAAAACGCTCATCCATGCCGAACCAGGAGGCAATAGCGCGAATGAGCATGGCAAAAATGATGATGTCGATGCCCAGCGAGACAATGGTGTGAATAACGTTCAATTGCAAAAGGCCCATAGATGTTCTCCTACTGCGTTTTCTGCATTTTTACGCAAATTGCGTGCGCACCTGGATATAAGGAATACCCATGAATGAGCGGCGGCTGATCTCAGCAATACTCACGCCGCGCAAATCTGGTAGTGTGGTGAAGTGGCGCTGTACGTATTCGCCCAGTGGTCGCGCTGCCGCCCAACCAGCTACAGACGAGGCAGCGGCGGCAGCTACGCGCGTGCGCGAGCGATTAGAGGCCATACCGAGCATAGTGCCAACGGTGACGAAAGTGATGCCAACCGCCAGATTGGTACCACAATTGGGATGAATAGCCAGTTCAGCCTCGCCAGCCTGAAGACGGTGCAACGCTTCGTCACTGGCACGCCGTAATAGGTCAAGATCGACATTAGAGAAGACGATAAAACCATCAGAGAATGAGCGGGCGCTACCAGTAAAACTGGGATCCATTTGTGCCATAATGGTGAAAGTAGCATGCTCTAGCGCATGATTTTGACGGACGCGACGGCCCATCAGCAAGTCTTGTATATGCATAAGAATTGGTTCCTTAGTAGCTATAGCTAGAAAAATTTAGGGCCGTGCGCCAAAGATGGCTCGTCCCACACGTACTATCGTCGCTCCCTCTTCAATCGCAATCGCATAGTCATCGGTCATGCCCATTGAGAGTTGTGACCAGTGAATATCCGGTAGCGCATCACGTAGTTGATCACGCAAGAGACGCAAACCGCGAAAAACCGGACGCACCTCTTCAGGATTTTGCACCAGTGGCGCGATGGTCATCAAGCCATGAATTTCCAGATGTGGCAAGCTGGCGATCTGACGCGCCAATGAGGGTGTCTCCTCTGGCGTCATACCCTCCTTGCTGGCCTCTCCGACTACATTGACCTGGAGCAGGATTGCCTGGCGTAGCCCGTGTGCCTCGGCGTGCCGGTTGAGCGCCTGGGCCAAGTGCAGGCTATCGACACTATGGACGAGTGCGAACGCGCCCACCACCTTCGCGCTTTTATTGGTTTGCAGATGTCCGATCATGTGCCAGGATACACCTGCGGGATGCAGAATTTCAATCTTTGCCAGTGCCTCCTGCACACGATTCTCACCAAAATGAGTGATGCCCTGCTGATACGCCATTTGTAGCAGTTCAATCGGTTTTGTCTTCGAGACCGCTACCAGTGTAATCTCGTCAGTAGCTCTGCCTCCACGCTCGGCGGCTCGTGCAATCGTCGCACGCACGCGAGCAATGTTCTCCGCTATCTCTTGCGCTATCACGTTATTCTCTCTCAACCATACGAATAAGCCATGCTCTGTGTTGCTTTCTATTATAGCATGTAGGGAACGGTTCACTGCGTCCTTACTAATTCTCCTTCGATCACTTCGTAGCGATGGGCTTGCTGTAGCACTTCATCGGGGAAGCCCACGAGGTCGGTGGTGGTCAGGAAGACCTGTTCGTGTTTGACGACCTGTTGCAACAGGTAGGTACGGCGCTGATGATCTAGCTCGCTAAAAACATCATCGAGCAACAAGACGGGTTCGTCGTTGGTTGTCGTGCGCATGAAATCTAGTTCCGCCAGCTTGGTTGCCAGCGCGGCTGTGCGTTGCTGACCCCGTGAGCCGTAGGTCAACATATTGATGCCATTGACGAGAAATTCCAAGTCATCGCGGTGTGGACCTAGCAGACAGACGCCCTGCGCGATTTCGCGTTTGCGGATACTGTGTAGTTGGGTCAGGTAGTGCTGTGGTGCCTCTAATGCATTCCAACTGGCATCAACCGTGAACGAGGGTTTATAGACGACGTGCAGTTGCTCACGACCACCGGTAATCGCGGCTTGCAGGGGCGCGGCATACTGATTGAGCGTGGCGATCATATGTTGCCGCTCGTAAATCAAGTAGTGGGCCAGCGTGGTTAGTTGCTCGTCCAGGTAGTCGAGCATGGATGAGTCTTCCAGGTTGTCACGCACACGCTTGAGCAGGGCGGCGCGTTGCAAGACGATTTTGCGATACTTGATGAGTGCCTGACAGTAGCGCGATTGCACCTGGCAGAGTGCGCGATCAAGGAAACGCCGTCGTTCATCGGGCGTGCCATCAACCAGATGCAGGTCGGCGGGAATGA
>JAJZEJ010000013.1 GCA_021828635.1 Chloroflexota bacterium | reverse complement strand
GAAGAATGACATTCTCACAGCTATTCACCTGCTGAAACAGCGCGAACAAGTCTTGCAAGGCACCAGTGACCAGCTTGATCGCTCTACCTTAAAAATGTATCTGGATGGTTTTGAACGTATCAAAGACCTCACTCTGTTAAGTGAACGTATCTCGGAGCCACGCTTGCAACGTCGTACTACCTTCACCACAAAATTTGGCATTGTGTCATCCGCATATTATGAGCGTGTACTGCAAAAGATCGACACATGGACGCAGCAATACATACCAGAGCCGGTAATAAAAGATAAGTACGACTACATCGGCAACGCACGTGAACGCTTCGTTAAGGGTCTCAGTGTTTTCCTTGGCCAGCAGATACGCAAAGAAGCCCATGCGTGGTTGATGGACAACTGCTATCCACTCATCAAAGAGGAACTGTGTGCCATCACCAGATGTAGCGAGAAGCCCGTTGAGCAATTTATCAAGTTGCAGCACGAGTTTCAATATGCGTTGCAAAGCTCGAAGCATGGACAAACTTGCCCAGAACCAGTTGATGTGCTGGATCGGACCATGTGGCAGATCGCCCAGGAACAGCAGGCGGGTGAAGATGCACATGGGATAATAGCTCTGATAGAACAAAACATGAACATAAACTGGCCTATCACCGCACTGCCAGGAACCATGCTCACCTCTATCAGAAATGCTGCTCCCACTCAACGGCGCGATGAACAGGCTATCAGACAGTTTGTTGGTGAGCATTATCGAGAGATGCTGGAAGCAACTTTTTTAGAGGGTCAGCGCCGCATCCTCGCCTTCATTACAGAAATGCTCGATAAAAAGCAGGACCGCCTTATAGCCCAATTGCATCTTTTTGAAAAGAGCCTGCATACAACCGTTATTGAGCAGATCGACGCTCATCACTCTGAAGCGCCTCAGCGTCAGCAGGTACTTGAACGTCTGGAACAGGATATTGCAAAGCTCTGGGATATGTACGATGAAATTGATGAGCATGAATAGCTCATTTGACACATTCATGAGCCGTCTACTATACTTAGTGAAGTAACAATGAGGATGCGGTCGATTGATCGCATCCTATCCGTGTGTTCAGGAAAGGAACTACCACGTGCTTGTCGATAGCCATGCCCATATCGACACTTCCCGCTTCGATGCTGACCGTGAGGCCGTGCTACAAGCTGCCATCAATGGCGGCGTGACACGTATGGTAGACCCCGGCTGCGACTTGGCTTCCAGCCGCGCCGCGCTGGCACTCGCTAGAGCTTATCCTGGCGTTGTCTTTGCCGGTATCGGTGTCCATCCGCATGATGCCACTACGTATAACGACGAGGTTGAGCAGGAACTGCGTGCGATGGTCCGCGAACCAGAAGTGGTAGCCATCGGCGAGTTCGGTCTCGATTATTTTCGGATGCTCTCACCACGTGAGGTGCAACATAGAGTCTTTATCCGTCACCTGCAACTCGCCCGCGAGTATGATCTACCCTGTATCATTCACGTGCGGGACGCGCACAACGATGTGATAGAGCTACTACGCACGCATGGACAGCAGCTACGCGGCGTCTTCCACTGCTTCTCCGGCAACGTCGCCCAGGCTGAAGAGTGTCTTTCCTTCCCTGGCTTTATGCTTTCTTTCGCCGGCCCTCTCACCCGCGAGGGCAATGCACTCCCCGATGTAGCCCGTATGGTTCCACAGGATCGTATGCTGGTAGAGACCGATAGCCCGTACCTGGTTCCTAAACCGCTCAAAGCACGGCGCAACGAACCGCTCTTTGTCATCCATACAGCAAAAAAGCTGGCCGAATTGCGTGGTATGACATTGGAAGAGCTTGCTCAGATCACTACAGCAAACACCGTTCGTTTGTTTGCATTAGGAGAACACCAACACCATGAAACTGTTTAACACACTCACGCAGTCACTCGAAGACTTCGTGCCGATAGATAACACCGTTCGCATCTATGTCTGCGGCGTTACGCCCTACGATACCACTCACCTGGGACACGCCTTTACTTATGTCTCGTTCGATACGCTGATCCGTTACCTGGAATGGTGCGGTCACAAAGTACGCTATGTGCAGAATGTCACCGACATCGACGACGACATTATCCGCAAGTCGAAAGAACTCGGCATGACCTGGGATGAACTGGGGAAGCGTGAGACCGCACGCTTCCTGCGCGATATGGACACGCTCAATGTGCGCCGTCCCGATGTCTACGCCAAAGCCACCGAGGAAATCCCAAACATCATTCAGTTTGTGCAGGGACTCATCGAGCGTGGCTACGCCTACGCCAATGAGGGTTGCGTCTTCTATAGCGTCAAACATGATAAAGAGTTCGGCGTGATGGCTCGCGCCATCGGCCTGAACGACTACAATGCCATGCTCCAGATCGCTAATGAGCGCGGCAACTTCCCTGAAGACAAACGCAAGCAAGACCCGCTCGACTTCGTTCTCTGGCAAGCGCAGGCTCCTGGCGAACCAGCCTGGGAGAGTCCGTGGGGACCAGGACGCCCTGGCTGGCACATTGAATGCAGTTCTATGTCGATGCATTACCTGGGTGAGCAGATCGATATTCACGGCGGCGGCTTCGACCTGGCCTTCCCACATCACACTTGCGAAATCGCGCAATCTGAACACTACA
>JAJZEJ010000133.1 GCA_021828635.1 Chloroflexota bacterium | reverse complement strand
CAGTCTGCTGCACTGGCCACACTCGCTGCGGCCAGCCGCGTTAATGGCCCGGTTTGCGCGGTCCAAGCCAGGGCTGGAAAGCTAAGTAGTCTGCGCATAATGCGATGACGTGGGATATTCTCGACCCAAGCTCGCTTTAGCTAACACGGAAACAGGAGACATGTATGATCGGCACAGACGGCATTCGAGTGAGGGCTGCTCGGTTGAACATAGTCTCATGCGGCACGACTGGCGCAAGCCGACGGTACATCCTACGTGTTGTTCTCTGGATGTCTTATCTTCTCGCAACACTCCAGTTTCTGCGTTCTTACTTCATCATCAACCAGCCTTATTTGGACGCCCATCGGTATGAGTCTGGTACGGAGCGTCTTCCGTATCAGTCTCGAATGCTGCTCTCCGTTGTTATGCGCTACGCGAATAACAACTATTGGATGACTCGAATGGCAGCCCACTTTGGCGACCCTTTTCGGAATCCGGATGTCCTGGCATTACTCTTGGTCGATCTGGCTGCTTTTTTGCTGTTGGGTGTGGTGGTGAGCATGTTTTATCGTCATTTGTCGCAGCCTCACGGTGCCCGTCTTTCTTGGCTTCCGTTTGCGCTGGTGCTCTGGATGGCTTCGGCAACCTACATTGTTCGCTTTCAAGAAGCGATCTACTTTCCTTACGACCTGCCAGCGGCGTTCCTTTTCACGCTCTGCGTGTATCTCAGCTATGTGCGTCGCTATGCTTTATTGCTTCCTCTCTTTGTCCTTTGTTGTTTCAATCGCGAGACAACCATCATGGTCGTTCCGTTGGTTCTCATCAATATGTGGTTTCCCTCGCAGCCGCCTCGGAAAAGATGGGTTGAAGGTGCCATTGCGATAACCATGATCGTGGTATGGCTATGTATTCGCGGATATTTCTTGCGGAAGTACGCGGGCAATGGTAGCGATATGGGATTGACCGTTAGCTACAATCTTCATTTCTTTGCAAGTCCGCAAACATGGTCGCAGATTGCCAGCGCCTGCGGCTTTTTGCTGCCAGTGCCACTATTGTTTTGGCACTTACTACCCGAGCGACGGTTGCGTGCTTACAGTCTCCTGATTCCCACATGGCTGATCATCATGTTCTTGGTCGGCTTGCTTCCTGAAAGTCGTGTTTTCGGAGAATTGATTGGGCTAGTCGCCGTACTCTGCACATTGATCTTCGAACGAGCGTATGGGATTCGTGCCGACCTGGCGCTATCTGCTCGTACGGATGGCTCTTGTTGATAGCTTCCATCATTGTGGCAAAATCAGCAGTCTGGTTAGGAGTGATCTGAGCAGGTTGTGTCCGTCGCAAACTACGCAGCCCGGCTCTGGACGAAGGTGAACCGTTCTTTCAGGCGAAGAAATGGCTTCTCCAGCCACGCGTAGGATGCGGATGCAGTGACGATCGTCAAACCAAGCGAGAGTGAAGTGCGGATTAGCTTATAGGCGACGCCATCGTGGCCGGAGAACATCCCTCTCACCATCACAGCAAAGAGAATGTGATAGAGGTACAGGCCGTAGGAGATCTTTCCCAGGTAGATGAACGGACGCATTGCCTTGCCCAGTGTAAGTCCATAAAAGCTGAAGAAAAAGGCTAGGCAGCCTAGATTGACCAACGCATATTCGCTGGCTGGTGACCACCAGGACAAGTGGGCTGTCTGGCAACGGCTGTCGAAGAAATAGGTGCCGCCCACCCAGCAGCAGAGTCCCAGAGAAAACAACGCTGCACGCACGAACGGCGAGACGGTCAGGTCGCGCCGCCGCACCAGCATCGCGACGATGGTGCCCACGGCGAAGTACTGCAGCTCGACCAACGTATTGAAGCGCAGGGAGTTGTCGTCAACGATATGCCTGTGCCCCATCCAGAAGAGCGTTGCCATCGAGATGGCGATGGTCACCATGGCGAAGGCGATGAGGCCTTTGCGACGAAAGATCGCCACGATCCATGGGCAGAACAGGTAAAACTGCTCTTCGATATTCACGCTCCACAACACCGTCATGGGTGTCAGGATCGAGTGCTGAACGATCATGTACCAGTTGCCGACCATCAGAACCCAGGCTGCTACGAACGAATTGCTGATCCTCCAGGAGACGAGGTAAATGCTAATGCCCAGATTGACTAGAAGAAATATGTAATAAAGGGGCCAGATGCGCGTTATCCGTCGTACATAGAATGCCTGCACATGGATGTGCCCATTGCGCTGCAGTTCCATTTCGAGCAGCGTGGTGATCAGGAACGCGCTCAGCATGAAAAACAGGCTGACGGCGAAGCTGAGGGAGACTTCCAGGGCTGTGGTGACTCCTCCAAAGCGCCCACCGGCACTCTTCACATTCAAGGTATGGTGTGCGAACACGCAAAAAAAGGCAAAGAAACGCAATACATCCAGTTCCGGTCGATAAAAGCGCTTTGTTTGAGCAGCCAACAAGTCTCCTAATTTGTATACAGTGAACGTGATATCGGCGAATGAATATGACGCTAGCACAAGGAGCCGGGCATGCGGGCAGGCGGGAATCTTTTTCACGCGGTAAGCGTCTAAAGAATGTGGTATTCTGTGATTCGCTGGGGACGTGTGCCTTCGAATGCCCTGACCTTCTAATAGGTTCCGGCTTGCCAACGCGGTCTA
>JAJZEJ010000144.1 GCA_021828635.1 Chloroflexota bacterium | reverse complement strand
TCGGATGGCGATATAGCCGCTCTCGCCGCCCCCAACCTCGTAGTAGTCGGAGAGCGCGATTGCGCCCAATACCGAACGGCTAGGTACGGTGATGGTGCTATTATCTTGTTGCGCACCATAGATGCGGTATGGTACCTGTGTATCGGTTGAGACGTGATAGAACTCGGCGGTGGGCTGATTGTAAATTGACGACCAGCTTTCCGCGCCGTTGAAGGTCACACAGGCACCACCGTCGTGGCCCAGGATGGTGCGTTGTGGGTCGCGTGGGTCAATCCACAGATCATGGTTGTCGCCATGTGGTGCGGCAACTCTGAAAAAGGTCGTGCCGCCATCAATAGACTTGTGGCACTTTTCGTTCAGTATCCAGAGTGTCTCGGCGTCCTGTGGGTCAGCGAAGATGTGCATGTAATACCACGGGCGTGTGCGCAGATCACGCTCCTCGCTCATGCGTTGCCAGTGTTCACCGCCGTCATCCGAGCGGAACAACGCGCCATCTTCGGCCTCGACAATCGCCCAGATGCGGCCAGCTTTCGCACCGGAAACAGCCACGCCGATTTTGCCGAGCGTACCCGTTGGTAGCCCTGGCTTGCGTGTAATCTCCGTCCAGCTATCGCCGCCATCGGTCGAGCGGAAGATGCCGCAACCCTCGCCGCCGCTCTGGAGCGTGTGTGGCAGACGACGCGCCCGCCATGTGACGGCATAGAGGATGCGCGGATTATTGGGGTCCATCGCCAGATCATGCGAGCCGGTATCCTCATCGCGGAACAACACATGTTCCCAGGTCTTGCCACCATTGCTAGAGCGGAAGATGCCACGCTCTTTGTTGGAACCATGCGCGTGTCCCAATGCAGCGACATACACCAGGTCGGGATTGTGTAGATGGATGCGAATCGTGCCGATGTGACGTGTCTCGGCCAGACCCATGTGCGTCCAGGTCTTGCCCGCATCGGTAGATTTGTAGACACCATCGCCATGCGCCACGTTGCCACGAATGGCTGTCTCGCCCATGCCGACGTAGATCACATTGGGGTCAGATGGCGCGACAGCGATGGCTCCCACTGAGGCGCGTTTGAAGAAGCCATCGGAGATGTTCTCCCAATAGGTGCCGCCGTCAATCGTCTTCCAGACGCCGCCGCCGGTCGAGCCGAAATAAAATACTTGCGATTGTTGTGGGTCGCCCGCGACAGCCACCACGCGACCACCGCGATAGGGTCCAAGCGAGCGCCACTCCAGCGAAGAATAGAGACGCTGTGTTGGGTCTTCCCGTGTTGTCTTTGTAGCCTGTTGGCTTACATCGTGTGTAGAACTCAAAAGAAATGCTCCACTTTCTACTGGTGTGCAGGAAAAAAGCAGCATGCACGAGGTTGTGTAGTGGTAGAACGATTGGTTGCCAGTACACATAGTATAGTGTAGACCACAGAGCAGGGCAACCGCAAGGGTGTTACTTTTTGGCATGCAACACTATGATGGAATAGAGAGGCGTAGCCAGACGGTTCTACTGTATGAAATACAGTTCGCCTCTTTTACAGGCAAAAGTATCAGGTTAGACGACAGTAAACAGAAACATACGCTGTCATTCAAATGTAGGGCCGATTTATCGCGCCCCACAAGTAGTATTCAGGAAGAGGTGTTGTATCATGTCAGTTATTCCAGATGATTATAAAGACCTGCTGCAAACAACGGCGTTGGCTCATATCGCCACGATTGGGCCGAAAGGCGAGCCACAGAGTAATCCGGTCTGGTTCGGTTGGGACGGTGAACATATCTTGTTCAGCCAGACCAAGAATCGCCAGAAGTATCACAATGTGCAGCGCGACCCGCACATCGCGCTTTCCATCGTAGACCCCAAGAATCCTTATCGCTATCTTGAAGTGCGCGGCAAGGTGGCACGCATTGATGAAGACCCAGACCTGAAATTCATCAATACGATGGCGAAGAAGTATCTCAACAAGGATACCTACCCGTGGCATCAACCGGGCGACGAGCGTGTCGTAGTCGTTGTTGAGCCAGAGCGTATTACCAAACAGGGCTAATGCCCAAAATAGCGTGTTCAATACGGCCCGTTTGATCGTTTGTTTTTCATGACAGCCGGTTAGATGGGCCGCTTTTTGTGTTGAGCAGCGCCAAATTTAATGCCCGTTTAAGCAGAGGTGGGGATACTATAGCAGAGACCTTAACGGCAAGGTCAAGCCAATGGGTATAAGGCAACCGCGAGGGATGTCCCTACAATGATGACACGCCTACACGATTCCGTGTCATTGTAGGGGCATCCCTCGCGGTTGCCTTGATCGGGTTAAACTTACATCACTGTCTATCAAACAACTGGAAAAGGTTATCACATGTCGAACATTCTGCGTATCCTCAATCTCAATATGGCGCATATACACCTTCTGCTGAACCATATTCCTATTCTGGGAGCATTTTTTATAACCGCGATGTTTATTGTAGCTCTGCTTTTCCGCAATGTCTTCCTACAAAAGGTTTGTCTCTGGTCACTGGTTGTTATCGCACTTTCAACTGCGGTGGTTTACTGGACAGGCGGGCAGGCCATTCCATACGTGCAAAATCTCCCTGGGGTCTCGGAGTCGGCGTTGCTCGCGCATGAGCAAGCGGCAAAGATCGGTCTGGTCATGAT
>JAJZEJ010000537.1:1431-2639 GCA_021828635.1 Chloroflexota bacterium | reverse complement strand
GAGCGTCGATGCAACCGACGCCTCGGTCATCGTGACTGCTGTGCGCGAAGCTCAGGAAGAGATTGGCCTTGAGCCGCAACGGGTTGAGGTCTTAGGCATGTTACCCTCCGTCGCAACCGCCGTCAGCAATTTTGTCGTAACGCCTGTTGTGGGCTTTCTGCCTCGTGGTCTGGGAGAACTACGTTTGCAAGAGAGCGAGGTAGCCGAACTCATTATCGTGCCGTTGTCGGCCTTAATGGACCCAGCTATCATGCATACCGAGGATTGGATCCGCAACGATGTTACACGCACCGTTCATTTCTATGACTACGGCTCCTATCGTATCTGGGGAGCGACCGGGTATATGTTGCATGAGTTGCTGGCAGTCCTGGCATAAGTATTGTCTATCAACGAGTGCATGTGATAAACTGGTCACTGTATCAAAGGGTACCAAATGGTCATGTATCTCTTGCGAAAAATCCCGCGATGGATACAATTAGCAATAGGATGTTTGTTAACACCAGTTTGTAGTGCGTCTCTTCGTAGCGTCATCCATCTTTTTCGCAGCGGCCAGGTTGTCTGCGCTCCTTGAGGAGAGAATTTGTGACAGCGCCATCATTTGATGCTCAATCTTCGCGTTTCCCACGCCAACAGTCAGCACAATCTCCAACTCACTCGACAGCCGCGACGCCACAGTCATTCCCATTATCTGCTCCTATGCAGCCTTCTCCCTCCTCCGGGCTACCCACAACACCTCCCGTGTTTCCTCCATCGGCTCCTGTGCCGCCCTACTCTTTTCCTGCGGCGTCCCCTCATCCTATGCCTGTTGGGCAACAGGGAATGCGTCCTATGGACCCTACCAATGTGGACCCCGTCCATGAGCATGCGCTTGATTTTGCTACACACTCCTGGGACTTAGCAACCGGTGGCTTAAAAACCCTCACCGCCAAACGCGAGTTCCCGCTGCGTTCAGATCGTCGGCCTTTCGGTGTTCTTTCTGAGGACGCAACCACGACGCGCAATTATATTTTTGCGCTAATCGTAATGGTCTGTATCCTCTTAATGCTGATCGGCGGCGGCCTCGTTTTATTTGTGATGTTGCAACCCTAGTATTTCGTTGCTAATCGCGTACTGCATGAAAGAGGTGTTAAATCGAGTATCAGAATCTGAGTAAAAGTTAGCTGGGCAAGAGATCACGCGCGGCTGATATGCCGTGGAGTGTGGTTGCG
>JAJZEJ010000537.1:0-1421 GCA_021828635.1 Chloroflexota bacterium | reverse complement strand
TCCGATCTCCTGGATAGCAGCTTGCGCCGGGTTGCCTGCGGTGCGTGGCACAGCCAGCGCGAAGATAGTATCACCATCAAACATAGTGTGCGCAGGACGAATGACCTGGGCCAGGCCGTTATGTGCCATTTGCGCTACCTTGTTGATCTCTTCTTTTGTGAAGGCGGCATTGGTAGCGACGACAGCAATGGTCGTGTTCCCAAAGGGATTGGTTGCCAGAAAACCAGTTCCCTGGGAGTGTCGTGCGCCCGCGACAACCTGCTGATTCTGCGGGTCAATAATATCTCCGAGTGCGTTGACTGCGACGATGGCCCCGACAATGGTGCCATCTGTTAAGCGTGCGCTAGCCGTGCCGAGTCCGCCCTTCATGCAGTAGACTGGCCCAAGCTGCTTGCCGACGGTTGCGCCCGTACCTGCACCAACGTTGCCCTGCACGCTCGCTGCTTTTGTCGCCTGGATGCAGGCTCGATAGCCCGCCTCTGCATCCGGCCTCGGAGTAGCTGAGCCAAAGGCAAGGTCAAAGATAGCGGCGGCAGGCACAATAGGAACGCGAGCTACGCCGACATCATAGCCTCTCTGCTGCTCTTCCAAATAGCGTACCACGCCACTGGCAGCATCCAGGCCAAATGCGCTGCCACCCGTAAGCAAGATTGCATTAACTTCGTTCACAAGATGCATCGGACGCAAGAGATCGGTTTCGCGTGTTGCCGGTGCGCCACCACGCACATCGACACCGCCAATCATGGCTGGATCGCACAAAATGACGGTACAGCCTGTTCCCACCTCAAGGTTGGTATCATGTCCAACACTGATGCCTGGTACATCGGTAATACTATCATGTAGTTGCATGCTTTTCGTTGCTCCTTTTACCTCTTCATTGCTGTTGCTATAGGCTATAACCAATCCCTGACACAGCTATTTTAAGAGCGATCTTATCAGACTATCGTATCACTTTTTGTTAGGGCAATCTTGTTGAAAAAAAATATTTTATGAGTATTGGACTTGTGTTACTTCAAAAAGTGTTTGAAGAGGAAAAGTAGAAATTTGGTGTGGAGCGTTTATATTGAGAGCAATATTATCCTGACTAAGCAATGATCGAGACCAACCAGCTTTTCTGGCGCTATGGTCTCGATCATCTTGTATTACCGGCGATTACAGCTAATAGTTAAGGGATAGCCTTGCGCAACCTGCTGATAGCCTGCTCGACGCTCTCGCGCTGATTGTAGACGGCTGAACCGGCAACCAGTAGATTGGCTCCCGCTTCAACCACCCGTGCGGCAGTACCCTCGTGAATGCCGCCATCGACTTCAATGTCGCATTGTAGTTGGCGCTCTTGCAGCATCTGGCGCAGGCGTTGAATCTTGGGCAGCGTTTCAGGGATGAAGTCCTGACCGCCGAAGCCGGGGTTGACGGTCATAATT
>JAJZEJ010000612.1 GCA_021828635.1 Chloroflexota bacterium | reverse complement strand
ATAAAGGGCGTTGCAGGCAGACAGCCAGCCGCGCTAATCGTGCAATACACGGGATAGCCAACGTTGGGGTCGGCGTTGAGCGCGACATCCGGCACTTCACGGCAATAGCTACCCGTTGCTGCCTGGCATGGTATGCCACTACTCGCCGACGAAATAACACCGGGGCCATGCTGATACGCTGGCATTGTCCAAAGTTGGCTGATACCACCGCCAGAGCCGTTGCTACCCGTGGGCGTACCCGACCAGCCCTGCTCGCTGACATACTCACTCTCGCTACTCAAATTCAGACTCGTGCCGCCCACACCTGTGACATAGGGATTGCTGGCCGGGTCATCGACTGCTAGCGACGATGTGCCGCAATCATAAGCGCCATTGTCGCCCGACGCAGCCAGAATGCTCTGTCCCTGCGCCGCCGCCTGCAAGAAAAACTGCTGCTCAGCACTGATGTCCGATGGCGAAAGATCGGTCTCGCACAGCCCCCAGGCGCTACTGACGACCGGTATGTCATCGTTCAGAACCTGTATCCACTGATCGTTATAGCCAGTATCAGTATTGGGTGCTTCATAGACGTAGAGATTGGCGAGGTGCGGCAACATGCCAAGCAGTATCTCCATGTCCAGTGTCACCTCTAAGCCGCCATTGCCAGGCTGTCCGGGACCACCATCGGTTAGCCGCGTGATGATATTCGTTGGCGAGCCGGCGTCAAAACAGGCTTGATAGCTGCTAATATCACCTGGCACATAGCCATCTAGTTCAAAAAGAGCCGCGTTCTGTCCCTCGCCATGATAGCCAGCCGCGTAGAGTGGTGCGAGATTGTAGCCTGTCGCCAGTTGCGTCGGCGTATAATAATGTGCGCTACTGCTTCCTGGGGCAGGACAATTTGTACGCGCAACCGAATCAACATGCGACAGCATAGTTGTGCGTGGATGTGAACGTTGGAGGGCGTTGCTCAATCCGCTAAGTTGCACAATCAATGGACGCAACGTTTGTGGCACAAGCGGCGTGGTGGTGTTGGCATAGAACGTGCGCCCTTGCTGATCTCTATAGTTCTCAATTTGCACATGAAATGTCCGTTCGACCTGCGTAACCGTGGCGGAAAAATCGATGCTCTGCCTTCCTGCCGCGATATGCGTGATATGCAACCCCTGTGCGCGTAAATAGTTGCTGACATTTTGCACATCGGCTACTGTTGGGCCATACTGCGCGGCAAAAGTGGTTGGGCTGAGATAGCGATGGTAGAGATAAGAGCCGGGCGTATAAAGGCTAGTGAGATAGTGTTGTAGTTGCGTCTGCTGATGCAATGCTAGCACGATGCTTAATGCTAAGGTCTGTTGAGTGCTGGTCTGCCCAACCAAGCGGCTTTGTGCTGGCAACGTGTGTGGGTTATCCTGGGTGAGTGGTACAAGCGGTGAGGAGGCCGATGTGGAATGTGGTGATGGCAAGGATATGGTGAGGCTGAGTAGTAGTAGAATAAGCAAAAAAGGTAAGAGACGAAAGCGTGACATGAGCAACTCCTATACTGATAGATATGTTCTCTCTTTCCAGTATAGGGAGCGGGATAAATTTGCTCCTTGACCGCGACCTGTCGCCGGATATGCACATCCTCGGCCAGATAGACCTCACCCATGCCGCCGCTACCCAACAAATTCTGGAGCTTATAGCGTCCGAGTTGCTGTCCTTCCAGTGCCATCTCCCACCTTGTATACAATGTTAATGCAACGATATGTAAAAATAAATATGACGATAGTATAGCACATCTATGAGATACATACAATCTACCTCGCTTATCAAACACAATGCTCTCAACTCGCTCTGGAGGCCATGCCAGTATACATAACAATCAAAGTCTTCATTCCCCAATGGCTTACATTTGCATCATTCCTATTGCCAACAAGGCAAAGATATAATGGCATAGAATGAACATATAATCCGATGTAGCTTGCTATTATCTTATTGTAACATAATTGCACAGTTACTATATTACATCACATCCGTATAAAAATATAGAGTCATTTGAGCGTATGAGGGATGCGTTCTTCAAATTTTGTATTCATGTAGTGAGGAGCAAAAAATGAGCGATCAATGGGGACAGCAACCAACACCTCAGCAGCCGTGGCAACCGCCGTCTTCGCCTAATCAACAGCCGCCAACACCTCAACAGCCGTGGCAACCACCGTCCTCGCCTAATCAACAGCAATGGGGCCAATCACCTATGCCCAATCAACAACAGTGGGGACAACCGCAACCAAATGCTGGCTGGCAGCAGCAACCATTCAACCCTGGACAATTTCAGCCTCCGCAACTCCCGCCAAAAAAGAAAAAGAAGCGTGTCTGGCTTATTCTTGGCATTATCGTCGGCATATTGGTACTTTGTGGGGCGATAGGAAGTCTCACTTCAAAAACTTCAAATACAGGGTTAATGTTTGGAGTATGGGTGACATTAAACGCATGTGGCAGTTGACTAAAGAAAATCAAAAACCCAATCCCTGCCGTAAAGGCTAAAACCAAGGATAATGGTACTAATTTTGCTATCAAAACACATTTACATATACTTTTTGATTCCTCAATTTCAAACATGGATAGATGATGGAATAGGTTATTTGCTTACTGTCATATTTCCACTGGAGATTATATCCCTTGT
>JAJZEJ010000669.1 GCA_021828635.1 Chloroflexota bacterium | reverse complement strand
TGGCACTGGCTTGAGCAACTACCACTTGAGCTACATCTAACACTGCCAGATGGCACACGCATGTTGGGCGTCCATGCCGCCCCAGGTACCGATGATGGTCCAGGCATTATCCCACTACTCAGTGACAATGAGTTACACGCTCTACTTGCTCCTGCCGAAGCCAATCTTGTGATTGTCGGCCATACGCATATGCCGCTAGATCGTACCATTGGGCAGGAGCGGGTATTCAATCTTGGCAGCGTAAGTAATCCCATGCGCCCTCGCTTAGAAGCCAGTTATGCCTTACTAGATGCCGATGCAGTCAGCTACTCTCTACAATTACGTTATGTCGAGTATGACCGAGAAGCAGCGGTTGAAGCAACACGGCGTGTTAAGCACCCAACAGTGGAATTTCTAGCGAAAATGCTACGCGGTGAAATGCGTCCCCCGTGGGCGCAACCTTCCTAATCTTTCGCTGATATTCTTAGTCTTCTTCGTCGAATTTACGTCGCACCAGTTCTGCCAGGGTAGACAATGCCTCTTCCGCATCGTCACCCTCGGCACGCATAACTAGCATATCACCCTGCACTGCCCCCAGCATCAAGACATTCAGGATGCTACGAGCATTAGCCGTTTTATCTTTGCACATTAATTGAATACGTGAACGAAATTGCGCTGCCGTCTGCACCAATGTACGCGCCGGACGTGCATGCAACCCTACACGATTTGTGATAGTGACACTGATCTCGCCTTCAGCCATCTCTTTGACAATCCTTTCGTTACGCCGTCACACGAGAAATGCAAGACATCAACCTTGCGCATGTACTTTTGGAAGCAGATAAGCACTGGCTGCCGCTTCAGCAACATCCTCCAGACAGTTCCCAACAGAAGACTCGACCGCTGCAATGACAGCGCCTTCCACCAGTGGCGCGGAACTAATAATGACGCGGCAGGGCTTCTCCTGCACAAAACTTTCCACTGCCATCTCCGTCGCCATAACCGCACTGCCCATATCGAGCAGCACCAGAATGCCATCTGGCCCATCTACCTGATGCAGAGCAGCCAGAATGCGCTCCATCGATGTACCAAGTGTGCCATCAAAAGCACCACCTGCCGCAGCCATCGCAACATTCTTCTGCGCCATCTGGCTTGCCAGTTCTAATACCCCTTCTGCCAGGCGCGTACTATGCGATACGAAGACCAAACCAACAGCCATACGTATCTTCTCCTCCTAAGCATACATAACAACTTTGAGCTTGCTGCTCACGAATTATGCACAGGTATCGGCCAACGTCTTCAATATAAGCCAGGTCGAAGTCGCGCCAGGGTCTTGATGACCAACGCTACGCTCACCCAGGTAGCTTGCGCGACCCTTTGTGGCACACATGGGAACAGTTGCCTTCATCCCTTCTTCGGCAGCCACACTAATACGGCGTAGCATGGTGGAGAGGCCACGCTGATGCATCAAGGCTTCTTGCGCAGCCTCTACAGCCGGAGTGAGTGCATCAAGAATCGTCTTTTCGCCTATTTGCGCCTTGCCACGTGCCTTAATACCCTCTAATGCAGCCTCCAACAATGCTACAATGTCAGCCTCGTAGAGTTCACTTTTGCCAGCCGTTACCATACCAGCCCGTAGAAAAGCTGTTCCGTACAGAGGTCCACTGGCTCCGCCAACCGTTGAGATCAGCGTCGTACCGACCATTTTCAGGATAGAACCAATATCCATACCAGCCATGCCCGGCAATTTCTCACCCACGGCTCTAAAACCACGATCCATGTTGACACCGTGGTCAGCATCACCAATAGGCGAATCAAGTTGTGTCAGATAGTCGCGGTTCTCATGCAGAATGAGTGTTATCTGTTTCAACCAATGCAGCGTATCTTCCGTCGTAATTGGCATATGTTCCTCCCTGACCTGTTCTACTCAGATTGACATACCGGAGGTTTTAGTGCTTTCGTCGCACCCTCTATTGCTCAAGCATAATTGATACGGAAGAGTTCGTAAAGAAAAATAAGCATTCATGCTATAGGGGTGGGATGAACCGCATCCCTATAGCATGAATTGGCACTCTACATGCCCCAGCGCAATGCTGGTGTATGTACAGGCGCATCCCAATAGTGAGCCATCTCATCATCCAGGCGCAACAGCGTAATTGAGCAACCGGCCATTTCAAGCGAGGTGATATAGCTACCGATCAAGGAACGGGCAATCGTCACATCACGTCCACGCAGTATCTTCGCCAATTCGTTAGCGACGACGTACAACTCAATCAGTGGTGTGCCACCCATGCCATTGACGAATGCTAGCACGCGCTCACCTGCCTTGAGTTGCAGGTCTTCCGCAATCGGATTGACCAGCATCTCTGTAACCTCAGCAGCGGAGGCAAGCTTGACACGTCGCCGCCCCGGCTCGCCGTGAATGCCAATGCCGATTTCCATTTCATCTTCACTCAGATCAAAGGTTGGCTTGCCTGCCGCCGGTACCACACACGAGGTCAACGCCATGCCCATACTGCGCCCACTCGCATTCACTCGACGGGCCATCTCCGTAACTGCTGTCAGAGGTGCGCCTGTCTCGGCGAGGCCGCCAACAATTTTCTCCAACAGCACCGTGACACCCACACCGCGACGCCCCGCCGTGTAGAGGCTATCCTGTACAGCGACATCATCG
>JAJZEJ010000846.1 GCA_021828635.1 Chloroflexota bacterium | reverse complement strand
GAAGGATGGGCAACATCTTCTACCTCCGGTGGTAAAACATCGCGGTCTCGCAAGTGATAGCGTTCCAGCAACGTCTCCGGCTTGGGACGCTGATCGCTGCTATCGTGGCTCATAACTCTCCTTCATGACAGTTTGTCCAGGGCCATATTCAGTTGCAGCACATTGATATATGGCTCGCCGAAGATGCCCAGAAAACGTCCGTGGACCTGGCTCATCACGAGTGCATGGACGGTGGTTGCGCTCAATCCACGCACCCGCGCGACGCGGTTGACCTGCAACAGAGCAGCTTCAATCGAGATGTCGGGGTCCAGACCTGAACCGGAAGCAGTCACAATGTCAGAAGGCAGAGGCGTATTGGGAGCCAGACCATTCTCCTGGCGGAACTGCTGCGCGTAATTCTGCACGCCGAGATACGAGCCGGGTACATAATACGTGTTCTTCTTACCAGGTACCGGTGTGGCATTGGCGGGTACCGGCGTTCCCTTACCAATTGTCACCTGTTGTCCATTGCCTGTCAGTAGCTGCTGATTGGTTGGTCCCAGATTAGAGGCCGACGAATTATCTGCTGCATAGGGCGAGGGTGCGCCAGTCGTTGGGTTCACGGTCGCGGATGGTCGGCCATGAAAGTATCTGGATGAAGTCCAGTACTCACCGATTAAAGCCGAGCCGATGACCTTACCATTCACGGTTAGCAGGCTACCATTGGCCTGATAGGGAAAGATCAATTGCGCGATACCTGTCACGATGCCCGGATAGATCAGTCCGGTAAGAATAGCGAACAGGAGCGTTATAACAATCGCCGGGCGTAGATGGCTCAGCACTATTGATTTACGCGGTGTTGGTGCTGGCTCATTCGTCTGCGGCGTTTCGGTTTGCGTCACACTCATTTTATCTCTTCTTTCTTCTAACCCTTTTGTTCTGTAGGGACCGATCAATCGCGTCCGTGGGTGCATTTCTCTCAACAGAATCAACATCCACGCATGGACGCGATTGATCGGTCCCTACAGAAAACGCATTGCACATCTATTTGAGCGTTAAGTGCAACGCCACCAGGAGCAGGTCAATCAGCTTGATGCCAATAAAGGGAATAATGATGCCTCCCAGACCATAGATCAGCAGATTGCCGCGTAAAAGCGCACCGGCTCCAATCGGGCGGTACTTCACACCGCGTAGCGCCAGTGGCACCAGCGCGATGATGATCAGCGCATTGAAGATGACCGCCGAGAGAACCGCGCTATCAGGCGTCGCCAGGTGCATAACATTCAGGGCATTCAGTTGTGGATAGGTCACAGCGAACGCCGCCGGAATAATGGCGAAGTATTTAGCAACATCGTTGGCGATACTGAAAGTGGTGAGCGCACCGCGTGTGATGAGCAGCTGCTTACCCACCTCGACAACCTCAATCAGCTTGGTAGGATTGGAGTCGAGATCAACCATATTGGCCGCCTCTTTGGCCGCTTGCGTGCCGGTATTCATCGCCACACCGACATCAGCTTGAGCCAGCGCCGGTGCATCATTCGTGCCATCACCCGTCATCGCCACCAGACGACCACCCTCTTGCTGCTCTTTGATCAGCTTCATCTTTGTCTCTGGCGTCGCTTGAGCCAGGAAATCATCGACACCTGCCTCTTTAGCGATGGCTGCCGCCGTCAACGGATTATCACCGGTAATCATGATCGTGCGAATGCCCATCTTGCGTAGTTGCTCGAAGCGTTCCTGCATACCACGCTTGACAATATCTTTGAGTTCAATCACGCCCAGCAGTCGAGCCTGCTCACCCTTGCTATCAGCAGGAATGAAGGTTTCAGCGACGACCAGTGGCGTGCTACCAGCACGAGCAATGCTCTCGACGGTTTCGCGCAACTCGGTGCTACTCTCGCCGCCGAACTCGGCTACCCAGGCCGCAACAGAATCACCCGCGCCTTTGCGCACAGAGTGCAAACGCGCCTCGCTGGTCACCACATCCAGATCAACGCCGCTCATACGTGTTGTGGCTGAGAATGGGATGAAGGTAGCTGAGGCTGGAACCTCTTCTGAGAGAGCATATTGCTCTTTTGCCAGTGCGACAATCGAGCGGCCCTCTGGCGTCTCATCCGCCAGACTGGAGAGCAGAGCTGCACGGGCAACATCGCCCTCACTAATACCTTGCAGAGGCACAAAACGGCTAGCTTGCCGATTGCCAATCGTGATTGTGCCGGTCTTATCTAACAACAACACATCTACGTCACCGGCAGCCTCAACGGCACGACCACTCATTGCCAGCACGTTGCGTTGCACCATGCGGTCCATACCTGCGATACCGATGGATGAAAGCAGGCCACCAATCGTGGTCGGAATGAGACAGACCAGCAGCGCAATCAGCGTTGTAATCGAAACGGCCTGACCCGAATAAATGGCAAACGGTTCAAGCGAGACGACGACCAGCATAAAAATGATCGTCAAGCTGGCGAGCAGAATATTGAGGGCAATTTCATTGGGCGTCTTCTGTCTGCTGGCACCTTCAACCAGAGCGATCATACGATCCATGAAAGTTTCGCCAGGGTTGGCCGTGACCTGCACGATAATCCAGTCTGACAGGACGCGCGTGCCGCCTGTAACGGCGCTTCTATCGCCGCCGCTCTCGCGGATGACCGGCGCGGACTCACCGGTAATCG
>JAJZEJ010000230.1 GCA_021828635.1 Chloroflexota bacterium | reverse complement strand
GGGGGCAAGTTCACACTATCGCATACCATCCAGAAAGTGGTAAGATTACGTTGCGGGTTCTTTTCAGGGCTGTACGGGCATACTCATCACGCCCAATAAGCCGTAATAATCGTGGAATAAGGGTATAGACTACTATGTCAACACTTACATTCTGGATTGATGTCGATAATACATTGCTGAATAACGATGCTGTCAAGCAAAGCCTGGACGAGCATCTCCGTGTAGCAGTTGGCCCTACACTAACAGAACTATTTTGGGAACTGTATGAACAAGTTCGTCACGAAAAAGAAGTCATTGATATTCCGCTCACACTACAACGTTGGCGGGAACAGATAGCAGCAAGCGAGATGGATGATAACACGTATCAGCACATTCTCTCCATTTTTGAAAACTTTCCTTTCTTCCAATACCTCTATCCGCACGTCCTGGAAACACTACAATACCTCAACACACTGGGTACCACCGTCATCGTCTCTGATGGCGACCTCGTGTTTCAGGCCGAGAAAATCTTTAATAGCAACCTAGCCGATGCTGTTGAGGGGCGCGTTCTGCTCTATGTGCATAAACAACAGCACATTGATGAGATACTTAGCCGCTATTCAGCCGATCATTACGTAATGATTGACGATAAGCCGCAGATTCTCGCCGATATGGAGGCTACATTGCATGATCTACTCACAACAGTTTTTGTGCGGCAAGGGAAATACGCCAATAGTCTTCTTCCTCCAAATTTCCTGCCAACCATCACAGTTGATCACTTCGCTGACCTACAACACATTACCAAAAAGCAATTTTTACAACAATCATAGGAAATATTCATGCTAAAATATGCAGCACACATCACTATCAGCGTAGAAGCGCAAGATATGTTACGAGAGGATGTCCATCGCCGCCGACAGATCGAAGCCTGTGGCCTACTCCTCGGCCAGATCGACAGTGAAGGCCATTGGCACGTTGAACAGATTCATCCCTTGCGCAATATGCACGATTCGCCCGTCTATTTTGAGTTCGTACCAGAGGAACTTTTGGAAGCAGAACTGCTCTATGGAGAACATATTATCGGAGTGTATCACAGCCACCCTACCGGCTTCGCAAAAGCGAGCAGCACAGATCGTGGGAATATGAAGCGGGTCAATAGTGAGCAGGATATTCCCTGGGTCTGGCTGATTATTCGTGGTCCCTTCAATGAGCGTGACCAACATAGCACGCTGACCAACACAGCAATGATCGCCTATCACTATTACCGCGATAAAGGACTGTGCCAGGTTGAGATTCAATTGACAACCAGGCAGGAGCAAATTAGTGATGTTGTGCCAAGTAGCAATAATTCATGAGCCATGAGAGAGTCGGGTTAAAGAGTAGCCAGAGCAAGAGAAATACGCTATAATGAAATTCGCTTGTACCGATCATGTAATATTATACACAAGAACAAGGCAACCATCTGGTCATAGACCAGTTCTTACTGCCAATAAGCAATACTATAGTAGAGAACGAAGCAGGCATACATCACTAATAGTGAGGATACGATTATGAAATGTTCCAGGTGTGGTAACGAGGTCAGTCCAGAGGAGGCTTTTTGCGGACAATGCGGCGCACCAATGCGTCAGGCTGCAGCGCCAACAGAAATGATCAACACCCCATCGCCACGCCCTGGCTATCCCGGTGCATATCAAGCAACTGGCCGACCAAATATACCTAATGCACCCAATACATCATTCCCGCCATCATCTAGCATCTATCAACGTGGCATGCCACCAGGCACTCCCATGGGTGCGGTCAATATGCCCTATGGTGGGATACAATCACCATTTCCGCAGACTCCCGCCAGTATGACCGCCGGTCCAGGGCAGCAGAACGAATTTTACCAGGATGCAACGGAAGCCATGTCTAGCTTACCTCCTGGCTCGCCGAACTATCCTACCGCCGCAACTAGTTATCCGCAAGGGCAGCAAAGCTTTATTAGCGCAGGGCAACCCAATGGACAAAATATGTATGGAACGGCAACACCCTCACCATACATGACCGGTCGCTTAAACCCTCAGCAAGGCTATGACTCTGGACCTACCTATGATAATACGCACGGTTCTGTCATGCCACCACGTAGCCAACCCAATAATACGCTCCTCATTGTGGCGATCATGTGCCTTGTTTTTGTATTGATCTCCGTCGTGGCACTGGGTACATTCTTTATACTCAAAGGTCATACTGGCAACACAGCAGGACCAAATACTAATAACGGGGGGTCTACCATAGTCAAGACACCAATAACGACGCCATCGCCCGCCGCCACGCTAGCACCCTCACCATCCGTCACAACATCACCAACACCTTCCGCCACTGCCACGGGTACCCCAACGACGCCGACACCTGTCGCTTCGCCGACGCCTGCCCCTGACCCCGGTTTTGCCTGGTGTAGCACGGTTTGCACAAATAACAACTTTATGGTCGAGTATCCACAAAGCTGGCAAGCAGGACCAGCGACGGGTGCGCCCGGTATGCAGTTCACCAGTCCCAATGAGGCCGATATCTATGCCGCATTCAAGGCACTTGGTGCCTCACAATCCACGGCCAGCACAATTGCCATGAATGATCTGCAAACCTACTACGCATCACAACCTGGCTATACTGTCACACAACCTGGCTCAACCGCTACCATTAGTGGTGAAACCTGGTTTAATGCGACCGCAACCTACCAACTCAATGGTCAGACGGAACGTATTATTGTATATGCAATCATTCACCAGGGGAATGCATATACCATTGATCTACAAGCGCCTGATAGCCAGTTCGATACAATTAACGCGCAATATTTTAATGTCATGCTCAGCAAATATCAATTCCTGCAATAGCAACTAGAGGGAGTCTCAGTGAAATATTTTCTCTATGGGCTGGTCTTCATCAGTGGGATGACCAGCCTGGCACTTGAGATGTGTGCCTCGCGCCTTCTGGGAGCCTATTTTGGCACATCGCTCTACATCTGGGGCGTTCTGATCGGCCTGATTCTGATCTATCTCACCCTCGGCTATTTTCTCGGCGGCCGCCTGGCAGATCGCCATCCTAGCGAAGCCATGCTGTGTATAGTGACAGCGACAGCCGCATTTTTCACCTCGCTACTGACTTTCATCAGCCCTGGCATCCTCGCCTGGTCAATTACCGGCATGCAACAAATTTCGGTCAGCATCTTTGTGAGTTCGCTGGTCGGTACGATGCTGCTCTTCGCTATACCAGTAACACTGCTCGGCATGGTCTCACCGTTCGCTATCCGGCTGATGACCAGAGACATTCACAGCAGTGGGCGTGAAAGCGGTTCACTCTACGCCATTTCCACGTGCGGCAGTATTCTAGGAGCATTTCTACCCGTATTATGGCTTATTCCAACCTTCGGTGTCCAACGCACTTTACTCATCTTTGGCGCACTACTTTTCGCGGCCTCACTTTGGAGTTTGCGCCCACGGCTGCTGCGGCCAGCTTTCATTCTCTTCCTGTTCACGCTTATTTTGCCATTAGCGCCGCTCAAAAACATCCCCGATCTTATTTATCATCAGGAATCGCTGTATAATTATATTCAAGTCACGCAATTGCCGGATGGCACGCGACAACTTATCCTGAATGAGGGTGATGCCATCCATTCTATCTACTATCCCAACCCCAATCATATTTTGACCGGGTGGTATTGGGATTACTTTCTCGCCGCACCTTATTTCAACGCCGGTTTCACACCCAATCAACTGCACAGTGTCGCCATTATCGGCTTAGCAGGCGGCACTATCGCGCATCAGTTCACGCAGGTCTATGGTCCGGTGCATATCGATGGAGTAGAAATTGATCCAGCCATCGTTGCGGTCGGACGCAAATACTTTGGCATGAATGAGCCAAACCTGCACGTGCATATTCAAGATGGGCGCACTTATTTGGAGCTGACACATAATAAGTATAATGTGGTTGCTATCGACGCTTTTGAGCAACCTTATATTCCATTTCAACTCACGACCAAAGAATTTTTCGCACTCATCCGTTCACACCTGACAGCAAATGGCGTGGTGGCGCTGAATACAGGGCATACCGCGACCGATTATCGCTTAGTGCAGGCATTTGTCAATACCATGAGCCAAGTTTTTCCCAGCGTGTATGTGTTCAATGTTCCCGGCACCTTCAACACAGAAGTTATGGCAACTATACAGCCGACATCTATCGAGACGTTCCGCGCCAATATGACGCAGTTCGATCCCACATCAGTGATGGGGCAGGTTGCCAGTGAAGTGCTACCGACGGTGACAGTAGGGCATTCCAATGGTGGTATCGTCTTTACGGACGACCGCGCCCCCATTGAACAGATCACAGACCAGCTTTTGCTCAACTATATTCAGCAAAACTAGGGCGAATCAGGGCGTGATAAATCACGCCCCTACGGGAATATTGACAATGATCGGGTGTATAAGATACGGTACCACTGGTCACATAGCGTTATCAGAGAAGCACTCACTCTAGCAATGGAAAGGAATACAATCATGGTGGCAGTTGCCATTATAGGAGCGCAATGGGGAGATGAAGGGAAAGGCAAAATCGTCGATGAATTGGCGATGCATGCCGATTTTGTGGTTCGTTACCAGGGTGGCAGTAATGCAGGCCATCGTGTTGTACATGAAAAAGGGGAATTTGCCTTCCGTCTCGTACCATCGGGTATCCTTTATCCCAATACTACTTGTATCATCGGCAATGGTGTCGTCGTTGACCCTAAAGGGCTGATTGAGGAGATGGACGAGCTGACCCGTCAAGGCATTGATGTCTCACGCCTCTATATTAGTGAACGAGCGCATGTCGTCATGCCCTATCATTTCCTGCTTGATCGCCTCGAAGAAGAAGCTCGCGGCGCTGACAAGATTGATAGTACTCAGCGCGGCATTGGTCCCGCCTATGTCGATAAACACGCGCGTAGCGGGATTCGCATGGCTGACCTGCTCGATGTGGATGCCTTCCGGGCCAAGTTGGCAACCATCCTTCAGCAGAAGAATCGCATGATTACACAGATTTATAGTCAACCGCCGCTCTCATTGGAAGAGATTCACGGCGAGTATTTCAACTACGGGCAACAGTTGCGTGAGCATATTGCTGACACCCAAAAGATGTTGCATGATGCCCTTTTCGATCATAAAACTATCCTGCTTGAAGGTGCGCAAGGTGCATTGCTCGACATCGACTTCGGCACCTATCCCTTTGTGACATCCTCCTCCACGATGGCTGCCAATTCCGCTGTTGGTGCTGGCCTACCACCGCGCTCCATCGACCGTGTGATTGGCGTCTACAAAGCCTACATCACGCGCGTAGGTAGTGGTCCCATGCCGACGGGATTGTTCGACGATATGGGTATGGCAATGCGTGATCGCGGCCACGAATACGGTACCAACACGGGACGCGAACGCCGTTGCGGCTGGTTCGACGCCGTCGCTGGTCGCTTTGTCGCACAGATCAATGGCTTGGACGCCGCCGTCATCACCAAATTGGATGTGCTTGATACATTCCCTACGATCAAAATCTGCACCGCGTACAACCTGCGCGGCAAGATTGTTCACAGCTTGCCTGCCACACTCAATGACCTAGCTGCCTGTGAGCCGATCTATGAAGAGGTTGAAGGCTGGCAGTGTAGCACGAGCGACATCAATTCCTATGCAGAGCTACCATCAGCGGCTAAAGCGTACCTCAAACGTTTGGAGGAACTCTTGCAGACGCCTATCGCCATGATCTCCGTCAGCCCGCAACGTGGCAGAACTATTCAGGTACAGGATATCCTGGATACACCAGAGTATGACGCACGTTTTCCCAGAAACGCCATGCGTCGCTAAAAAAGTCAGCAGAGCATCGTGCCTATGGAGAGAATCTAAAAATGCTGTAGTAGAAGGGCGGTCAATTGACCGCTCTTGTTCTTTTCAAAGCGTGCCGAGCGGCTTTTTTGCCATTGCTCCGCCACTGCGTGGATACTGCGTGGGGCAGAGTTTCTGTTGTTGCCAAATGAGCAAACGGCGACCGTCATCCAGGTCCGATAACGTGATAGGTATAGCCGCGACAAAGGCTGCTCCCACGAGTGGAGCGGCGCGTCTGGCTTGCACCATCTCTTCTGCCAGATCACCCTTCTTAGGAAAAATCATCGTGCCATCGATACGACAGAAGGGTGCAGCATATTCTAGCAATGTCGGCAATGCAGAGACAGCACGAGCCGTCACAAGATCATAGCACCCACGATAGCCGCGCTGGCGTGCCAGTTCTTCGGCGCGTCCGTGCATAGCCTCTACTCTTTGCAAATGTAGGGCATCAATAACATGTTGGAGAAACATAACTTTCTTCCCTGTCGCCTCTAACAGCGTCACATGCCATTGCGGGCAGGCAATCTTCAATACAAGCCCAGGGAAACCAGCACCAGTACCAACATCCAGGACATGAGCCTCGCGGTGGCGAAAGGCTTGCAGAAGCGATAGCGAGTCGAGGAAGTGCTTGCGCAACACTTCCTCGGCATCAGTAATCGCCGTTAGATTCATACGTGTATTCCAATCGAGCAACTCATCACGATAGCGGATGAGTTGCTCGTATTGAAGATCACTGAGCGTGAGCTGAAGTTGCTCTACGCCCAGTTTGAAAAGCTCTAATGCCGTGTCTGACATCTACTTTTACTACATCACTACTATGAAAAAAAACATCATACGACCGCCCGTGTAGGGACCGATTTATCGCGCCCGCCCTTGCCCCAAGTATCCTAAGCATCGTTATGCCCAAGCGCGGGCGGACGCGATGAACCGGTCCCTACGAGACGACTTTCTTCTTGCTACTGAGATAATCAACAAGTAGATACTCGCCCAGATTATCCTTGTCGGTATAGAAGGTGCGACCTCGATTGATCTCAGCCATCTGGTTGACGAAGGCCACCATCCACTGGTCATCGTACAACATGAAGGTATTGATGGTGATACCATCACGGGTACAACGTTGCACCTCTAGCAGTGTCTGCTGCTCCGCCCAGGGGCTGGGATACGCGAACTGCCAGCCGCCCATCGCCTCCTCGTACCAGACCGTTGGACCACCATCCGTAATCATGATGATCTGCTTGTTGACACCACTTTGACGCGCCAATAACTTACGAGCCAGCATCAACCCGTGCGCCATATTCGTGCCACGATCATTGTCATACGCGCTCATCTCAATCAACTCGTTCGGCTTGTACTCACGCGCAACAAACGAAAAACCAACGATATAGAGATTATCGCGTGGGAACTGTGAACGAATCAGGCTTTCCAGGGCTACCGCGACCTTCTTGGCCGCCTGCTGGCAACCATTATAGATCATACTCAGGCTCATGTCGATCATCAACACGGTCGAGGATTGCGTCGTGAACTCGGTGCGATAGACCTCAAAATCATCTTTTGCCAGATGGACAGGCGTGCCAGTGCCATTGCGATAGAGCGAGTTCATCAGCGTCTTTTCCAGATCGAGTAGGAAGGGATCGCCGAACTGGTAAGGCTTGCTCTCATCAGTGCGTTCGCCACCCACACCACGGAATGGGCTGACATGGCGTCCAAAGCCGTCGCGCTTCATCTTATTGAAGATGTCTTGCAACGCCTTCTGGCCGATCTTGCGAATACCACGCGAGGTTAGCTCCCACCGATTGCCCTTTTTCTGGATGTAGCCCGCCTCTTCCAGCGTCTTCATTAACGCCTTGAGTTGCTCCACCGACTTGTATTCCTCGTCGCCCAGCAATTCTTTGACCTTCTCGCTATCGATGGCTTCAAGATTATCCAGGCGACGCGCCTCTTGCAGTTGATCTTCCAGACCCTCCATCTGTTGCAAGCGCCCCATCATGCGCATAGCTTCGTTGAGTGGCAACGACTCATTGCCACGGAACGGGAAGCGTGTGCGCATCTCCTCCATTGGCGCGACGGCCTCAAGATTTTGTGCCAGTTCCATCATATCGACGCGGATGCGATCATCGCCCATGAGCTGCTCCATCAGTTCTTGCAACTCACGACGTTGCTCAGGCGAAAGGTTATCCATGATACCTTGCATGGCCGCCATCTGCATCTGCATCTGCTCGATCAGATCATCCAACGAGTTAACACCGGGGAAGTATTGCCCATGTTTCTGCATGAACGAGTCGAAATCCGGCTCGTGTCCCTCCTGACGCTCGCGCAGCATCTTGTTCAGGTCACGAATCATCTCACGCATATTGGCGATATCTTCCGGCGTCATATTGCTCAGGGATTGCTGCATGCCCTGAAAGAACTGTTGCATCATCTGCTGTTGCAGACCCTCCATCAGTTCCTGAAACTTCTGACGCGCCTCGTCGTCCATAAAGTCATATTCTGAAAGGTTCTTAATCTGGCCTGGAATATCCGATGGCAGCTTGTCGAGATAGTCACGTTTGCGCTGCGCGATCATCTCTAACATTTTGTGCTTCTGTTCCGGCGTCAGCCCATCGCTATCCTGACCAGCATCAGAAGCACCAGACTGGCCCTGCTCTCCTTGCTGACCTTGTTGACTCTGCTGATCCTGTTGTTGATTTGATTGATTACCAGCTTGCGGTGATTGTGGCTGGCCGGATTGCGGAGACGAATCCTGCCGCTCATCCAGGCGACGCTGAATGCCCTCACGCTCCATTTGCTTGATCTCTTCAAGCTTTTCGCGCAGATCATCCATGACGCCAGAGGCCATGTTGTAACGGTTTAACTGCTGGTTACGCATGTTTCGCATACGTTCCATCATCTCGCGCAAGCCCATCGTGCGCTCGCCATTCTCGTTGCGAACACCTTCTTGCATCAGACGTTGTAAAGCTTTCTGTAAGTCGGCATTCTCCATGTAGTCATCAGAGAGAGCTTTGAGGATGTCATCAGCATCCAGACCCTCGATATTCTGTGTCCCATCCCAGCGAGAATAGCCGTAGCGGTTATTCGAGAAACGTTTGAACATATGGTATGTTCCTTTGTTGGATATGGCGCGTGAAGTTCTTAGCGCCGATAGCGCGTCTTGCCGCCTATTTCGTCTTTATTTAGCCGTCGATTGAGATGTAAGCCTTCGAGAATGAACTCAATAGAGGAGGCGATAGTAGCAGGATTAGTGCGCCCATGCAGTTTGTCAATGGCCTTACTCAAACCACCAACCTTCGACACCTGGTTGACATATTCCATGACGGGCATATCATCGCCCACCTGCACAGCGAGGCCGCGCTCAAAACCGGCCACAAGTTGCTCAAACTCTTTTTGCTCAAAGTATTCGCCGAACACACTAAGGGTGGCTGCATTGACAATTTTCTGCACCACGCGCTCTTCCTTGATATCGCCCACGGCATCTAACTCGATTTTACCACTGGTCGAGGCCACAATCGCCGAAAGATCGCTGATACGCGGTGCAGCATAACGCTCCTTCAAGCGCATAGAACGTCGTGTAGCATTACTAAGCACGTTTTCGTAGTTTGAGACAGACACACGCACACTCACACCAGAGCGTTGACTAATGTCATTGCTGCGACGTGCCAGGTGTGTTACCTCGGCCACAATCTCTTTCATGAACTGCGGGAAGGCCACGTCAAGCCCTTCAGTGGCAAAATGGTTGCTCTCCGCTTCCATAATCTCAATTTCATGCTCAATCGTCAATGGATAGTGTGTGCGAATTTGCGAACCAATACGGTCCTTCAATGGCGTGATAATGCGCCCACGATTGGTGTAGTCTTCAGGGTTGGCACTGGCAACAACGTAGACATCAAGCGGCAACCGAATCTTGTAGCCACGAATCTGCACGTCGCGCTCTTCCATAATATTGAGCAGACCAACCTGAATACGTTCAGCCAGGTCTGGCAATTCGTTGATACAAAAGATGCCACGATGCGTGCGCGGGATAAGACCATAGTGAATGGTCAATTCGTCGGAGAGATAGCGGCCTTCAGCGACACGCACAGGGTCTACTTCTCCCACCAGATCGGAGATAGTGATATCAGGCGTGGCTAACTTCTCGCCATAACGCTGATCACGCGGCAACCAGTCAATTTCAACCTGATCGCCCACTTCCGCCACTTTATCTCGACAAGCCTTACAAATAGGCTCAAAAGGATTATCGTTGATCTCACAACCGGCGACGACGGGAACCTCGTCGTCAAGCAGGTTAGCTAGGCTACGCGCCATACGGGTTTTGGCCTGTCCACGTTCGCCAAGAAAGATGATGTCCTGACCAGAGAGGATGGCATTTTCGATCTGAGGAATTACGGTATCCTCGTAGCCCACGATCCCTGGGAACAACTCCTCTCCTTTGCGAATTTTTTGAATGAGATTCTTCCGCATCTCTTCCTTGACAGAAAGAACCTTATATCCACTTGCACGCAACTCGCCAATCGTGCGCGGTCGAGTAGTAATGGTCATTCGGTTTAGTGCTACCTTTCTTGGGGATTGGTTTTGTATGATGCATGGCTCGGATAGAAGACGAATAACGCTCTAGCATGATCCTACGCTACCAAACAATGTGGAACCATATCAGATTCTACAGCTTGGCGCGAGAAAACGCAAGGGCATCAGTGATACAAATGTGATTATGCTCTTTCACAAAATGTGGTGAGGTGCAGCAAGGGTGTGATAAATCACACCCTTACGAATGTATCTTGCGTTGCAGGTGTTGTGGCACATCGGTGACGACGATACCAGGGCGGAAGAGTAGCGCGGCCTTGAGCCAAAAAGCCGTCTGGTTATGCAGAAGATACTCCCACCAGCGTGCTACCACAAATTCCGGTAGTAAGACCGTAATCGTGTACTCAGGGTAGAGTTCGTGCAGAGTATCAATATAATAGAGCAATGGGCGTGTCAGTGAGCGATAGGGTGAGTCGATAATCACCAGTTCCGTCTTCTCTTTGGGAGCAATATTCGACTTCCATTTATTCCATTCATCGCGCACATGCTCGGCATCGCCCTCATCGACCGCGACATGAACCGCGATCACATTGAGCGAGAGTGAACGCGCATAGGCTAGACTCTGAATAGACACCCCATCAAGAGCCGCGATAGGTACAATGAACAGATGCTTGATCTGCGCTGGCACATTAGGAATATTGGTGGTACGTTCACGCTCAACACGCATATAGTGTTTGTGAATACCCATGAACATCAAGACGAGCAAAGGAATGAGGATAACGACAATCCAGGCACCCGACAGGAATTTTGTCGTAGCGATGATTACAGCAACTGTCAGCGTAGTAAAAGCGCCTAAACCGTTAATTACCATGCTGCGTTGCCAGCCACGATGCTCATTGCGTAGCTTCCACCAATGTCGCACCATGCCGCCTTGCGAAAGCGTGAAGGACATGAACACTCCCACGGCGTACAGATCGATCAGGTGTGAGGTATCGCCATTGAAGACAATCAAGAGCGTGCTAGCTAACATCGCCAGGAAGATGATGCCGGTTGAGAAGGCCAACCGCTCACCTCGGAAAGCGAACTGGTGCGGCAAGAAATTGTCACGTGCCAGCAGCGAGGCCAGACGCGGGAAATCGGCATAGCTCGTGTTGGCGGCAAGCGTAAGAATCAGTAGCACCGCGATCTGGAAAACCGGGAACATAAAGGACAATGGCCCATCGAATACCTGTTGTGCGATCTGCGCAATC
>JAJZEJ010000267.1 GCA_021828635.1 Chloroflexota bacterium | reverse complement strand
ATTCATGACACACACAAGGGATGTCACTACATGTAGCGGCATCCCTTGTGGGTGTCATGAAGATGTTGATAGCCTCAACTATAGAGAAATTTTCCAGCAGTGGTCACGGGGTATTGACGTTGTGCCGCCATGCATGTACAATCGTGATAATTCCGTTCCGTGTCTTAACATGGAACAAATTGCCGACCATGCTTGTGACCACAGAAATCCTCAGAGTCTTGGCATGACCTGTAGAAGCGTCGTAGCGGCATGGAATAAGATGCTGGGTGTGGGAAGTTATAGGCTGAGGACATGTGGTCGGAAGACGCAATCATACAGGATTGTAAGAAACTGTACGAGCGAACTTCGGGCATCAGAATTATACTTGTTGATAAAGTGGGAGCAGCCATGAAAAAGGGTATCCATCCAAATTTTGTTGAGTCTACAGTGAGCTGTGCCTGTGGCAACACCTTTCAAACTATGAGTACCAAACCGGTTCTCAAAGTTGATGTGTGTTCAAATTGTCACCCGTTCTTTACGGGCCAGCAGCGCATCCTCGACGCCGCCGGACGTGTGGAGCGTTTCCGCAGACGTTTTAACCTCCAGGAAGAGTAGGGTGTCACGTTCAGATATCGAACATTATGAAAGAGGGGTAAAGGAATGTGTCGTGCAATCCTTTACCCCTTTTTCCTCTTTTATTACTGCTATAAGGGGTAAGGCTCGTGGAAAATGCTAAGCAACGAACTATTCTCTTCCTGATTGCAGATACGGGGGCTGGTCATCGAAGTGCCGCTAATGCCATTCATAACGCGCTCAAGCTTATTTCACAGGAGGAGCAGGAGGCATGGCTGGCGCACCAGCGGCCACTGGTTGCTAGCCGCGTCGATGGCGGTGTACATGTGCTATCGATACAGGATGACGTTGCCCCCAATGACCCGAATCGCTTGCCATCTCAATTGCCTCCTCCTACCTATCGCGTCGAAATTGTCGATGTCTTCGAGGAATACAGTCGTTTTCCACTACGCGAGGCTGTTAAGCTTTATGGCCCGACCATTCGTTACAATCCTAAGCTCTTCGGGGAAGTTTTCCACATGAGCAACCGTGAGGAGACGTTGGCGGCTTTCAATACACTAACGACGCCACAGATTCAAAACGGCCTGCTGCGCTTGATTACTAGCGTGCAACCCGATGTCATTGTCTCCATTCACCCATTGCTCACGCGCGTTACTGTGCGTGCTATTCGTGCGCTAGGATTGTCTGTGCCTTTTGTAACAGTCGTGACTGATCTGATTACCATTCATCACTCCTGGTTCGCGGCGGGTGCGGATGGTTATATTGTGCCTACTGAAGAGGCGAAACAGCTCTACTTGCGGCGTGGCCTAGACCCGCAGCGCGTCCATATGCTTGGTATGCCTATCGATCCCAAATTTACGCGCTCAGTGGATAGCAAACCGGAGCTACAGCAGCGTTTTGGCTTGCTTCCTGATCTACCGGTCGTACTACTTGTCGGCGGTGGTGATGGCGCAGGCGGTTTGCAGGCGGCTGTACGCGCTATTTCACAAGCGCATTTACCTGTGCAATTAATGGTTGTGACTGGGCGCAATCGTAAGCTCTATGCTCATCTCCAGCGTACCCGCGCCAGCCTGCATGTTCCGGCCAAAATCTTCGGTTTCGTACAAAATATGCCAGAACTAATGCGTGCTTCCGATGTTATTGTGACCAAAGCCGGCCCCGGTACAATCTGTGAGGCGCTATCTTGTAATTTGCCCATCATCCTTAGTGGCTATGTGCCAGGACAGGAGGAGGGCAACGTCGATTTTGTGGTCAAGAATAAGATTGGTGTGATGGCGCATGATCCCATTGAGTTGGTTGATGCCATCAGGCGGTATGTCAAGCCAGGATCGCCTGAGCGCAAGATGCAGCAGGAGAACGCACGCTACCTCAGTCGTCCCAAAGCCTCGTTTGATATAGCACAGTGTATTTTGAGTTATCTACCCGCGGCTGATGCGGAGAGTATCTGGCATTCTGCTCGTGGGCGGCGGCGGCAACAGAAGATGAGCGGGCGCTTACGCTCCGCTATTCGTCTGCGGCGCTTTCACCGTCGTTTATCGAAACCGCTCTTGAAGAGTTCGGTGATGCAACGTCTGGCTCACCTGCGCATTCAGGGTCTCTCCACCCGACGCACGATTCCTCCCATAGACCGCGAGTTATAAGAGATAGAAGATATATATATGCAACATAACACAACATCGCAACGTAGCTGGTTGCGTCATGCCGTGACTAAGTTTGCCCTCGCCAGCACCAAAACATTTTATTATGGTGGTCAGGCGGTTATTGAAGGCGTGATGATGCGTGGACGCAACACGGCCTCGGTAGCCGGGCGTCGTCCTGATGGTACGCTCTATATCTACGAGGAGCGATTGAACCCGCGCATCTATCAGAACCCCATTTTCCGTCTGCCTTTCTTGCGCGGCATGCTTATGCTCTGGCAAACACTGATTCTAGGTACGCGCATGATGACGCTCTCGACCAACATGGCCTCTGGCGAAGCTGAGCCTGCCGCGCTCACTACTGGCGTTCTTGCTACTCATGATGCTGAGGGTGTTGTCACGTTAGCTGTGCGCGATGAGCAAGAGACAACCCAGGCTGCTTCTGGTAGTGCCGGACTGGTTCTCAGCCTGTTGCTCTCGCTGAGCATGGCGGTCGCTATTTTCTTCGTTGTTCCCGTACTGCTTGCCAGTCTCTTGACCCGTTCGCTCAATGGCGCAGCTCGTAGCTGGCTGAACGTGACGACTGAAGGACTGATTCGTCTGGGCTTGCTGGTCGGCTACCTGAGTGTGATTGGGCGTGTGCCGGATATTCAGCGCGTCTTCGGCTATCATGGTGCTGAGCATAAAGCCATTAACGCGATGGAGCATGGCGACCCATTGGATGTTGCGCATGTGCGCTTAGCCTCGCGGGTTCATACACGCTGTGGTACTGGCTTCCTGCTGCTCGTGATGGTTGTCTCTATCTTTGTCTTTGCACTGGTGCCGACCTCTTCATTGCTTAGCAAAATTATCGCACGTATCGTTTTAGTCCCTGTCGTGGCTGGCATCGCCTATGAGCTAATGCGTGCGGGCGCGGCCAATTACCGCTACCGTGCCGTGCGCTGGCTACTGGCTCCCGGCCTGGCATTGCAGAGCTTGACGACGCGCGAGCCAGACGATAGCATGATAGAGTGTGCTATTGCGGCATTGCAGCGTGTGATGCTGCACGATCAATAAGGAATTACATCAATCATGCCTTCTGATCCAAGAACGCCCCCATCGTTTGGGGAACAAGAACACCAAGAGCCAAAAGCACCGATGACACTCGGTGATACCGATAAAGCGGAGACATTGCCTACCCCGGAGACGTTAAGTGGGCGGGAACATGAGGAACCATCAGTGCCGATTGCGCCGGTTGGCGAACGGCCTCACTTGCACTTTTCCGCCACGCGCTGGGTCTCAACCGGTATGGTGCGCGTCGCATACCGCCTTTGGACGCGCATCGCTGCCAACCTCTTCCCTGAGAACTCGAAGAGTGAGCAAGTGGCGCGTTCTTTACATATTCCACTACCTGACAGCCTCAATATGAGTTGGGTGACTGACCATCTGGCCGTCGGTGGACGTATTCGGCCTGAAGACATCAGGGCGTTGGGTTTGCTGGGCGTGACCGCTGTGGTTGATACGCGCTCAGAGTATCAGGATGATGAGCAGGCGTTGGCGCATGAGCATATTCATCTACTTTACCTGCCCACGCCCGATACCTACCCATTGACCGTCGAAGACCTGATGAAAGGCGCGGAATGGACCTCTGAACGTATCAAAAAAGGTGGGCGTGTTCTCATTCACTGTGAGCATGGCGTTGGGCGCAGCGTGCTACTGACGTGCGCAGTGCTGATCTATAATGGTATGCATGCTCGTGACGCGCTGATGCTGGTGCAGCAGAAACGCTGGCAAGCGGCTCCCAATCATCGTCAAATCTCGCGGCTCAAAGAGTTCGAGTCGGCGCTGGCCGCGCGGCGTAGCGCGTAACGTTCGATTGCCTGGGCCACCCCATCCTCTGTGTTGCGGGTGGTCACAGCTCGCGCAATCGTCCTCACCGCGTCGGAAGCCTGTCCCATTGCTACACCCCAACCCACGGCTTCCAGCATCTCGATGTCGTTATTATTATCGCCGATAGCCATTACCTCGCTCATCGGTATACCGAGACTCTGGGCCATCCAAGCCACACCGCTGGCCTTGCTACAATGTGGGCGCATAATCGCCATCTCCGCACTACCGTAGTTGCCCTGCTTGATCGAGTTCCAACTACACTCCAGCGCCGAGATTTCTGGTGCGAGTGTGTAAATAGCCTCTTCTGGCGCGAAGGCGACGACACGCAACGGGTCTGGTTTACCTTTGCAGAGGGCATCTAACGGGAAGCGTGATACTTGGTCGGGAAAGGTGGCGAGATACTCGGCCAGCCACGGGGTATCGAAGCTCTCTGGCCCCGTCCAGATTTCTTCACCCGTGCCGTTGATGTGATGCACTATCGGCTGTATACCATAGCGAGCCAGAACAGCAACCGCTTCATCGGCAACGGTAGCCGCCAGCGATTGCGTATGCAGCACCATGACCTGGGGATGCTGGAGGATCAGCGCACCATCACACAAAATAAGCGGAATAGATAGACCGAGCGCGTCCGCGATAGGGGCGGTATTTGTGTAGCGGCGGCCTGTAGCCAGCGTAACGACGATACCCTCAGCCTGTGCGGCATGAATAGCATCTCGTGTGCGTGCCGTGATCTCGCGTTCCGGTGTCAATAGTGTACCATCAATATCGATGACGAGCAGCTTAATATCTGGTGGAGTAATTTCCATGTGTGTTTCCTATGAAATAAGGCGCGGCGACCCATATGAGCCGTCGCGCTACGAACGCTGTGTACCTATTCAGTATATCACCCCTGTTTGATGTAGGGTATTATAGTTTGATGCTC
The DNA here is from genome assembly GCA_021828635.1 of Chloroflexota bacterium. The sequence goes on along the minus strand of JAJZEJ010000267.1, from coordinate 6,659 downwards.
AGCATAGACAAGATATGTTTGCATGTTTCTCGTCATTTGGGCTAATCCTCTAAAGAAGGAATATTGTGAAGTTTTTCGATGCTATCTAACCCATATAGGTTGATGGAAGCTGGCAATTGAAGTTTTGTAACCTTGATTCTCATAAGCTGGTCATTTTCAAATGCAACAAAGCCTACATTTCCGCGATATTGCAAGTTTTTGGCAGCTTTTGCTAAATCATCAAGATTAAGTCCATCGTATTCCTCAAAAGCTGCTGGATTAACCTTACATTCGTAACCTTCGACCTTACAGCGTATATTTGAGAGTGCAGCAACATCGACCTCCTGTATGGTAATATCCGTATAGGAGTTTTTCTTAAAACGTTGATTGGTTAAGCATAACTCTCCAGGCTTATTATAACGGTGATGAATAAGTTGATGTACTAATGCTTCAACAATTGCGCCGCGTTGGTATCTGACTGTATTTATATCTTTCTGTTGGTATAAGTTTGATAATGTTTCAGTTAACGTAATGACATAGTCCGGCATGGTCACGCCGTTGTCAGTGGGGCGGCTTCTGAAGAGGCGTAATGCTGCTAAACCTTCCTCGAATCCCCTTTGGTCACAAGAAGAATACTTTTTTAGAAAACTGGCGGCAGGTCTCAAGAGATTGCGATCTTGTATTAAAATACTGACAATAGTACGTACATTCTTGTGGGTGTGTGCAGCCCTCATGCCAGGGCTAGCTGCTGAAATAAGTAGCATATTGACTCAGCTTCCTAATAAAATAAGTCTTCTAAAAATGCCTTTACTCCTGAGAAGAGTTTTCTTGCTCAGTTTCAGAGATATTCGAAGGCACTCCTAATTGAATTAATGGCAGGACAACCACTGGAACCTGCAAGCGATTACATAGGCTGAGAAGCAGTTCGCGGGCAGATGGAAGCATGATACTCAAGCTCCCTTGCTGCAAAAATTGTTGGACATTTTCAGGTTGATATTCCTCTGCATAGCTAAAGACCCCAGCTAACTTAAAAAAAATCTCAAAGAGGCGAGGTTCATGAGGAAATCTTACCCTTACTTCCAGGTGTATTTGCGCTTGTAATAACTCTGTATCAATACCTAACTCAGTTAGATTTAACTGAGTTTCAACGTTAGACGTTACCAATGTATTCATATCCACTATTCGGTCTGTAGGAAACCGTTTTGCGACTATCTCTACAGGAAAGATATTTTGCATTTGTACTGCAAAATGGTTGAGTGGTAGTTGCTGCATGCCAGGTTGAGCAACATCTTTTGCAGGCTCTTCTGGAGTATTGTCAAACATGGTTACTCCTTGTTAAGTGTATGTTTATGCGATTTTTGGCATATTAGGCGCTGTTATCGGTGGTACTTCAACCGAAGCAGGTAACGAATCCGGCCAGGAAACGGTACCACTAAAGCTTACTGTTGTTGAAGCTTTTGCGGTGGTCAGATAAAGCTGTAGGCTTGTTATTAGATGTTCTTGTCTGAGTTGTTGCCGGTAGATGATGGGCAGTTCATACATCCAACTCTGAGCCTCTTCTGCTGTATTAACTTGGGAGAGTGTGTAGAGGCTCAATGTGATATTACTTAGGGTGACTAAAGCATCAAGATCACGTGTGACTATCTGTTTGCTGATACCCATCATTTCTGAAAACAACTCTGGCATGATACCACTTAGCGTTTGTCGGCGCTCTTCCTGGCTGATGTCTTCATCTTCAGCTTTTTGCTGGAATGTGGCAATAATATCGAGATAGTGTAGGCCCATCAAGCTAGCAAGATACTCAGCAATTTTTGTCATGCCTGAAATCTTGTATGCTTCAGGAAACTGCTCAAGAATTTCATTGATGCGTTTGAGGGATTCGGATGATAGCGTAGGCGGTTGCCTCCAAAGGTTTTCAAGATGGTTGATAAGCTGTTGATTATGCTGCGAAAGAGCATGTTTACCATTCTCAGTATTGAATACTTGCCTGTCTGACATAACTTATCTCCCCTATCCCCTGATACTCGTTCTAAGCTAAACATAGCTAGCGGACCTATGGATAATCATACCATACCTGCATACCTAAATTAAGGGCGGTAGCCGAGCGCAATCGCACGATCATAATCTTCCTTTGCTTGTTGCTTATGGTTGAGAGCTTTGTGAGCAAGGTTGCGATGGTAATAAGCGACGGAATAATGCGGATCCAGATTAATAGCTTGGGTATAATCGTCGATAGCTTGCATGTAATTACCAAGTCCACGATAGGCAACACCACGATGGAAGTAAGCATCGGCATCCTCAGCGTTCAGTTTAATAGCCTGAGTAAAGTCTGCGATAGCTTGCATGTACCTACCGTCTATACTATAGGTAATGCCACGACTGTAGTGGGCAAGAACAGAGTTAGGATCAAGCTTAATAGCCTGGGTAAAGTCAGAGATAGCTTCGTCATAGCGTTCGAGTTTGCTGAGTGCGTTGCCACGGTTGTAATAGGCGGAGATGTGGGTAGCATTTAAGTTAATAGCTTGGGTGAAATTTGAGATAGCTTCGTCAAATTGTTTGAGGTTCGAGTAGACAATACCGCGACAGTAGTAGGCAGCGGCATTATTCGGATTCAGTTTGATAACCTCGGTGAAATCACAGATAGCCTCTTCATAGCATTCGAGGGTGAAGTAAGTATAGCCACGATTATAGTAGGCGTTGCTATAATTGGGTTTAAGTTTGATGGCTTGAGTATAATCAGAGGTAGCTTGTTTGTAACGTCTGAGGCTGTAGTAAGTATTACCTCGATTGTAGTAAGTGGTAGCATGGTTGGGATCAAGTTTGATAGCTTGAGTGAAATCTAAGATAGCTTGTTCATAGTGATTAAGGTCGTTGAACGCATTGCCACGGCTACGGTAAGCATAGACATTGTTAGGGTCAAGCTTAATGGCTTGAATGTAATTAGAGATAGCTTGTTCATAGTGATTAAGTAATTGATGGGCGAGGCCGCGATTGAAGTGAATTTCAGATTCAGTAGGATCTAATTTAATGGCGAAAGTGTAGTCAATAATGGCTTCCTCATAGCGTTCGAGTGTACTAAATAGGTTGCCGCGATTGAAGTAAGGAACAGCATTGTTAGGATCAAGCTTGATAGCTTGGGTATAGTCAGAAATAGCTTGTTTATACTGCTTCAACTTGTAATGGGCGTTCCCTTCATTAAACTATTGCTCGGAGGTTTTCTCGCGTTTAGAAATCACTTGCGATGGTGCGGATCGGTGATCTAGTTGTGTTGCTTCCAAAGCTGAGGCAAAAGTGAGAATATCCTCATAGCGGTCTTTTGGGTCTTTTGCCAAAGCCTTGAGAACCACATCAGCTATTGGCGTGGGAATGCTCTTATCAAATGGTGGAGGTGGCTCGGTCAGGTGTTTCATAGCGATTTCAATGGACATGGAGCCGTCAAATGGGCGTTTGCCGGTAAGCCATTCATAGACGGTGATAGCTAGAGCGTATTGATCGCTGGCGGGACGCGGCTGACCCTTAATCTGCTCTGGGGCCATATAGTAAACGGTACCCGCGCTCCCTTGCGTTTGCAGTGATGAGGTGCTATGCGCGATGGTGGCAATGCGAAAGTCGCCGAGAACTACATGGCGTTGTTCGTCCAGTAGCATGTTCTCCGGCTTGATGTCGCGGTGTATTTGCTTGTGACTATGTGCGTGATGTAGTGCCTCTGCTATCTGATTGACATAGCTGACAATCGTAGGCAAGGGAGCGGTTGCGCCGGGTGGATGAAAGTCGCGTAAACTGCCGTGTGGAGCATATTCCATGACGATATAGAGACCAGTTTCGTCGGGCATGATGCCGAAATCTTGCACACGAATGATATGTGGGTGTCGTAGTTGGGCGATCAGTTGGGCTTCGTTCAGGAAGAGACCAATGATGTGTTGGCGTGTTTTGCCATCGTTAAGCAGCCAGGGATGCGAAAGCTTGATGGCTACTGAGGTGCGTAGAAAGATATGCTCAGCAAGATACACATCGGCAAAGCTTCCAGTGCCGAGTAGGCGCTGCAAACGATACTTCTCAATCTGCTGCCCCGAACGATCTGGCATATAGTTTCCCCTGAACTAGATGATGACAATGAGGTAATAAACCTGTTGTAGATAGTTGTGTTCTCTATTGTAGAGTATGCTGAGAAGGGCGTCAATACTATAATGTAAATCGAGTGCGTTCTGACATCTTCGCTTTTAAGATACCGATAATTTCTTCTATCTCCAATTTTACACTGGTTTGTAATCCCAGACCTCTTGCAATACCATCCGCATCAGTGCTAAAGCGGGAACTGAGTTCCAGACGATATGATAAATCTTCTGATTGCTGCAAATTATACTACCGCCAGGAATGCCTACTTCTGGTATGATGTGTAATTCATTGCCCGGCTCATGAAGAGTGAGTAGATGCAAGCAACCTGTAAATATTTGCCGTCTTTCCAAGAGACGTGCAGGACAAATAATAACATCTTTCTCTTCCTTGCCATATGTTACAGTGCAAGTTCCAATCGTAATATTTGGATTGCTTTTCCGTGTCTTGTAACATTTTCTACCCAAATAGGGGCAATATCCTTGTTGCGCGATATTTGCCCATTCAACAGCATTATTTGACTTTGTTGAAATACCATACATCTCAAGGATTTTTGTCATAGTAATATTGCACACCTTTCTTCCGCGAACTCCACATATTCTTTTGAAATATCTATACCAATAGACTTTCTTTGCAATGTCTTCGCTACGTAATTCGTTGTGCCTGTTCCGCAGAAAGGATCAATGATTATGCCATTGATCGGGCAGGTAGCTAAAATGGGAATTTTGCATAAATCTTCTGGATATGAAGCAAAATGCGCAAAATTCTCTTGTCTATCCTCTGGAATTATTTCCCATACATCGCTGGGCTTACTCCCTTTTGGGTGGTACAGTAGAAAATAAAAGCCTTTTTCTTTCAACTCTTTGGCTCGCCCTGATACTTTTTCTGAATCTGAATGAGTAGTACGCTGCTGACCACGAATAATCATTCTAAAGTCATCAATTTCATGCTCACTGACTTTCCTTAGAATCTCTCGTAGTGCTTTTAATGCCTCATCCTTTTCAGATGATGTTAAAGCTGTAGAAAGTTCTATTTGTCGTTTATATCGAACACCGCTAACACCTGTAGCAGAGACGACGGCACCGTTAACGACTTTTGATTTTCGAGGATCTGAACGTATTGAATCGCTATCATAATAGTAACCCTTAGCATTCTTGACAAAGTGGAAGAGGTTTTCGTGTGTGTTAGCTAACCTATCTGTCGTATTATCAAGACCACCTTTGACTTTGTTCCAGACAATGCTATTGCGTAAAATCCATTGTTGCTCGTCGGTAAGCTGTGTAGCTATACGCCAGGGAATACCAATCAAAATTTTGTTTAGGTAGCTATCACCTATATTAAGCTAGAACGAGCCTGTAGATTTTAATACCCTTTTTATCTGCTCGGTAATTGCGAGAATGTTTGTAATATAATCCTGATAGCAGCTTTCTAAGCCAATACCTCCATTGCTATATTGGCGTTTTTGCCAATATGGTGGGCTGGTCATGCAAACATCTATTGAAGCAGAGGGAATGTGTTGAAGGATAGAAAGTGAATCGCCTATAAAGAATAAAGGCGTTGTTTCGTTGATTCTCATGTATACGTCGATACTATCGGCAATACTATGTTGATGCTGGATTAAGTTCTCTGCAATCATAAGCTTCTAATTACCCTCACTAACCGCTAATTGTGCTACTTCAACAAGGCAGTGAAGCCACATAGGTACTATACTACGCCTGGGCTGATATGTGAAGGGAGCTAACTCTTTTGAAACAATTATTGATGAGCTATCGGAGATGTTCAGGTGAGTTAGAGGAAATAGATCCATAGAACCGGCCTTGCTAGCCACTCATAGCTAGCAAGGCCGGTTCACACTCTCACCGAAGAACCTTGTATCAGAACGCTTAATTCCCGACGTAGCCGAGAACGTCGCTACCACCGCGTGTGGGGAAGCTGCCGCCGCTCGTGTTCCAGTACATTGGGCGCTCGGCCACGAAGTAGGAGCCGGTTGGCGCACTGATGCTCATCGAAACCTCGTAGCCACGATGGTCGTCACCGCTATGCACTAGGTATTGCAGCACCAGGGCCGTGATGTCGATGGTTGAGCGACTCTGTGCCGCTACCGACAACGTTTGCGTGTAGGTGCGCCCGTAGCCATTCATCAACTTGAGCGTGATGCTCTCACTATTCGTGGTTGGATTCTGCAGCGTGAGCCACTCATTGTAGCCCGTGTTGCTATAGCCCTCGGCGAAGCTATAGGCTGTGAAGCTCGCCGGTCCAATTTCTCCCATCACGTCCGTGAGTCCCACGGTTGCCAGGTTGTTGTGCTGGTATTGGAAGAACAGTTCACGCTGCGCCACGATGGGTGCGCTACTCCTGATCTCCGCCGAAACCTCTGGGGTGAGCTGACATGGTGAAGTATCGCATGTACCGCTAGGGCTAGTATAGAGTTGATTGACGTTCACAATCACCTGGCTCAATGGTGCAACTGTCACCGAGATCGCCTGCGTGTGACCACCCTGATATTCCAACTTGATGCGCGCATCAACCGCACTGTTACTGGTCTTACCCAGTACCCGGTATTCTCG
>JAJZEJ010000652.1 GCA_021828635.1 Chloroflexota bacterium | reverse complement strand
ATGCAAGATGGGTCAGGTTTCCGCGGCCTGGATGATGTCGCCGGGCCAGACGAAAAGCGGAAAATCGCTATGCTGCTCGGTTTCGACCACATAGCAGGTGGGAATGTGGCCGTTGACGCCCTGTTGCGGTGCGCAGACCCAGATGATGATGCCGCTATAAAGCTGTCCCGCCTCGCTGAACGCGATGCGTTCCCCACGCCGATAATCGCTATGTGTCGCGGCAGGCCCGTAGCGTAGCGCCAGTTCCTGGTTGTCCATTGGTAACTATTCCTTGTGTTGTACGTCGTTCTAGCCATCATGCCAGACCCTTACATAGGCTATTCTCTTTGTCTACGATCAATCCGGTAGTCAGGGCCAAAAACAAAAAAAGCAGGTCAATTGCTTGAACCCGCTTTTTCTTTTGGTGAGCAGCCAGGGAGTCGAACCCTGAACCTAGTGATTAAGAGTCACTTGCTCTGCCATTGAGCTAGCTGCCCTCACGTCCTGCTTGGAACAAATAAATAATAGCACATGTTGTCAAGTGGCTAGCTCCCTTGCTCATACCTTGTACATACCAGAGGTTAGGGGATACAATGAAGCAGGTACACCTTTGAGCAAAGCTTTTTGCTCTCCGCAATAGAAAGCGAGTTGGCATGATTCGTGTAGCAATGATGAGCTACTGGCACGTCCACGAGCGCGACTACACCAGGGAGGCACAGCAGCATCCCGATGTCGAGATCGCCGCCGTCTGGGACGAGGTGCCAGAGCGCGGACAGGCCGAAGCTGCCCGACTTGGCGTTCCCTTCTACGCCCAACTACCCGATCTACTCTCCCAAGCAGAGATTGATGGTGTCGTCATCGGCACACCGACCACTATGCACCGTGAGGTGATGCTTGCCGCCGCCCGTGCGCACAAGCATATTTTTACCGAAAAAGTTCTCGCCACGACCGTGCAAGCGTGCCAGGATATTCTGGCTGCTGTAGAGGAAAACGGCGTGAAATTGACCGTCTCCTTGCCCAGACTGAACTTCTGGTATACGCAGGCCATTCAGCGCATCCTTGAGCGCAACCTGCTCGGTACGCTGACACAGGCGCGGGTCCGGCTCTCGCATAATGGCGCGATTGCCACACCTGAAAATCCGCACGGCTGGCTACCGGCGCACTTTTTCAATCTCGCACAATGTGGAGGCGGCGCGATGATCGACCTGGGCTGCCATCCCATGTACCTGACACGCCTCTTTCTGGGTATGCCGGAGAGCCTGAGCGCCAGCTATGGCTACGTGACTGGACGCGAGGTAGAAGATAACGCCATCGTAACCTTGCGCTATCCCAATGGCGCGTTGGGCGTGGTCGAAGCCGGTCTCGTCAATCGACATTCTCCCTTCACTATCGAGGTTCACGGTAGCGAGGGTAGCCTTTCGTATAGTCAGGTTGATGATCGCCTGCTGGTGCGTAGCTCACTGGTGGAGAATGGTCAGCAATGGCTGACATGGCCTGATCGACCGGCGGAATTGCCCTCGGCCTTCAAGCAATGGGTCACGCATATTCAGCAGGGGACAACGGCCAGCGCGAATATTGCGATGGCGCTCGACCTCACACAATTGATGGAGGCGGCCAATCAATCGGCAGCAAATAATGCCATTATTCGTCTGGGTGCAAGATAAAGGGAAAGACACATGACCATCAAAATTGGACTTTTTGGCTGTGGCGGCATCGCTGAGACGCATACCAACGCTTATCTCAAGTTGGGAGATGCAGCACGCATTGTGGCGGTTAGTGACGTGGTAGAGGAGAACACGCGCAAAATGGCCGAGCGTGTTGGCGGAGCCAGTCGCTTCAGCGATTTTCGTACTTTGCTAGCTGAGGCTGATGTGGATGCCATCGATATCTGTCTGCCACATCATCTGCACCGCGACGCTATTGTGGCTGCCGCCAGAGCAGGGAAGCATATTCTGTGTGAAAAGCCGCTTTGTCTGACACTGACAGAAGCCGAATCGATTCGCCAGGCCATTGCCGAAAGTGGCGTAACGCTGATGTGCGCCCATAATCAGGTCTTTTTGCCCGCCGTCCAGCAGGCCAAAGCACTACTTGAGAAAGGTATCTTAGGCCAGATCTACGAGGTACGCACGACCGATTGCTTCTATCATAAATGGGACATGGCGGGTACCACGTGGCGCAGTCGGCGTGAGACGATGGGCGGTGGTGAGCTAATCGATACCGGCTACCATCCTTCGTACCTGCTGCTGCATTTAGCCGCCAGCGTACCCGCCGAGGTGACGGCTATGATTAGCACCTATCGCATTCACACGTTGGATGGCGAGGACTCGGCGCAAGTGCTGGTGCGCTTCGCTGATGGCGCGGTCGGCAATATCGTCACTAGCTGGGCTTATGACCCGCCCGCCAACATGAGCAAGTTTTATGTGGTAGGTGACCGTGGTTCCATGTATGAAAGTGGGCATAGCCTGCACTACCGTCTGCGTGGCGAGGAGCCAGTCACCATCACATGCAACAGCGTCAATACCTTCGACCTGGAGATTGCGCATTTCGTCTCCTGTCTGAGTGAGGGTCGCAAGCCCATCCAGACCGAGGTTGATGGTATCAACGTCTTAAAGGTCATTTTGGGAGCCTATCAATCGATAGAAGAAAAGCGAATTATAACGTTATAGTTAAAATAAAACGGCAACGCCG
>JAJZEJ010000430.1 GCA_021828635.1 Chloroflexota bacterium | reverse complement strand
CGTGATCTACCTGATTGCCGCTATCGCCGAGGTCAACCGCGCTCCGTTTGATCTGCCAGAGGCTGAGCAAGAATTGACGGCTGGCTACCTGACTGAATATAGCGGCCTGCGCTGGAGCCTCTATCAGATGGCGGAATACATCAATATGATTACGGTCAGCGCGATTGCCACAACATTCTTTCTGGGTGGTTGGAGCCTGTTCGGACTGGAAAATCTCTTCCCTGGCTTCTCGATCATCATTTTCCTGGTCAAAGTTGCGCTGTTCCTGTTCCTGTTCATCTGGCTACGCGCCACGCTCCCACGCATCCGCTACGACCAGTTGATGCGCCTAGGCTGGCAAGGACTACTCCCGCTAGCCGTCGCCAACGTGGTTATCACGGCTATTATCGTCGCGCTACACCTGCCCTGGTGGCTCAACTTCATTGCCGATGGCATCGTCATCGTGGCAATTCTGGTCGCTTTCCGGCGCTGGAGCGTCAAGGAAGGCACACGCTTCACCGAAAGCGGTGCCAACAAAGGTAGCGGCAACGAGCAGGCCATGTTGCCCACCAGTGTGCGCCTGGTCAAATTCGAGAAGCCAGTTGAGCAGATAGAGGCTGCACCCGAAGTAGTTGAGGTTGAGAACAAGACGCAGGATGCTGCTGTGGTGAAGGCGTAGGGGAGTGGGTTCGATGTTATCCATCGAACCCACAAGGAGGTTGCCATGTCTGTGGACGCATACCAACGAATAATTCAGTTAGTAGAGCAGTCTACACTTGATGAGCAACAAAAGTTTATTGAGATTATCAAGCAGGTAGTACAGCTTACGCCTGATGAACAACAGAAATTGATAGAAGAGATGATTGCTATGTCTCATCTCCCCAAAACTCGTAGACCCAAACATAGCATTATAGAACTGCAAGGCTTGGGGAAAGAGATTTGGGAGGGAGTTGATCCTCAAGAATATATTGAGAAAGAGCGAAACTCCTGGGATGACAATCTTAGATGACTTTGCTATGATTGAGTAGAAGATCTACCGATGTAGCCAGATAAGCAGTTGCGAGGAGGTTACTATGTCTGTTGATACATACCAGCAAATTATTCACCTGACGAAACAGCTTACGCTTGATGAGCAGTTCAAATTAGTGCAAGAGTTACTAGAAATGCAGCGGCGGCGTATCGTTCCTCAGCACGATATTATGGAGTTTCGCGGCATAGCAGAAGACTTATGGAAGGATGTTGATGTAGAAAAGTATATTCAGGAGGAAAGAGATTCATGGGATGGATAGATGCTCTCAAAGGTAATGTAGTTGGCCTGGATACATCTCCTTTAATATATTTTACAGAAAAACATACTTTATATATAGGGATTCTCGATCAACTTTTCTTAGGGTTGAGAAATGGTGAACTTGGTGCAGTTACGTCTATTATCACTCTGCTAGAGGTTCTTGTACATCCTATTAAAAAAGGTGATACTACTTTAGCACAGCAGTATAGGGAACTACTGCTAAATACTTCATATCTTTCAACTCAGCTACTCGACCAGCAAATAGCGGAGAAAGCGTCCTACTTGAGAGCTACTTATAAGCTACGTACACCTGATGCAATTCAGGTGGCAACAGCTATCGTAGCAAGAGCATCGTCTTTTCTTACAAACGATAAGCAATTATCTGTAGTATCAGAATTAAAAGTGCTGATACTAGATGATCTCATAACAAAACACTAATACTGGGTAATAACGGACACGAAGGAGCTTGTAATGTCTATTGATATTCTCAAGGGGTTGGCAACCACCTTCAAGCAAATGGGTAAGAAGCCAACCACTATCTCATATCCAGAACAGGAGCGATCACTGCCGCCGCGCTTTCGAGGGCGGCACGTGCTGCATCGCTATGATAATGATATGGAACGCTGCGTCGGCTGCTTCCTGTGCGCCGGTGCCTGCCCCGCCAACGCCATCTACATCGAGGCCGACGAGAACACAGATGAGCAGCGCGTCTCCCCTGGCGAACGCTATGCGAAGGTCTTTGATGTCAATATGTTGCGCTGCATCTTCTGTGGCTATTGCCAGGCCGCTTGCCCAACGGGCGCGATCACGCTCGAAAAAGAGTATAAGCTGGCCTCATACTATCCCGAAGACTTGGTGTACCACAAGGAGCAGTTGCTGGAGTCGAAGGGCGAAGCCGTTATCGGCGCACAAACTGGCTCGAACAAGGTCTGGGCCGAGCAACCACCCGCCGATGCTGTGCAGCCGGTGCCGCAAGACAAGCATGTCTTCGATGGCTCAGAGGCCAGCGCCGCCGCCGTTGGGCTAGGCGATGTTGAGACGGAGCGTCCCGTTCTGCTGGTTAACGAGGAGCAGGACGAGGATCGTCGTAAGTTGTAGAAAGGAGCGGAGGCGCAATGGTCGCCACAGAAATTGCTTTTTTTGTCCTGGCCGTCGCCAGCATCGCGTCCGCGTTTGGCGTGATACTCTTCAAGAACGCCGTTCACAGCGCCTTGAGCCTGATTCTCACGCTGATCTTCCTGGCGCTGTTTTACCTGCAACTGGGCGCGATGTTCATTGCTATTGTGCAAATATTGATTTACGCGGGTGCCATCATGGTGCTGTTCCTCTTCGTGGTCACGATGCTTGCCACCGACCCACAGGATACTGAGCAGCAGGAACGCGACCGGATGCCCTGGCAACGTG
>JAJZEJ010000309.1 GCA_021828635.1 Chloroflexota bacterium | reverse complement strand
GTATGTTCCCACGCAGCTACTCCGCCTATGAAGGTATGGAGATTGATCTGCTAGCACGAAAGATAAAGAGAGGCTCTTAATGTTGTATATTAACGTGCTACTGGCACTGATGATTATCGTCTCTTTTCTCGGCGCGATTGCTCTGCACGAGTTCGGCCATGCCCTCGTTGCCTCCTGGTTGGGCGATCACACGCCGCAGGCCGAAGGACGCCAGACGCTCAGTCTACGCGCTCATCTTGATCCAGTCGGTATGCTCATGTGTGTCTTGCTGGCCTTCCAACCTATCGTCGGCGTTGGCTTTGGCTGGGGCAAGCCAGTCAAGCCCGATCCCTGGAAGATGCGCGTGGGCGCGAATGCAGGCGTACTGATTGTTGCCTGGGGTGGTATGCTCTTTAGCCTGGTGATTGGCCTGGTGATGGGCGTCATCATTCGCTTTGTCGGACCATACCTGGAACAGAATATTATCGCGGAACACGTCCTACAACTGCTGATTGTCTTCGCGGTCGTCAATATCTCACTCACCCTGTTCAATTTGCTGCCTCTCTATCCGCTCGATGGCTATCAGATCGTTTATACGCTGTTGCCGAGCCGACAAGCTGTGCAGTTTGCGCGTTCCGCGCCCTATGGTCCTTTCATCATCCTGGCGCTCTTCTTCTTCTTACCTTTCCTGGCGCGGCTCGCTGGCCTGGGTGGCTTCCCTCTGTTCGAGCTTCCCTCCTATGTTCTCTTGGGAGCGCAGAGCCTCGTCGCACTGGCTTTGGGACCAACCCACTTTGCCGCCAATTTCACGTTCATCTCTTTTCTCTATGGACAACGCTAAACATAGGGGCGTGATGTATCACGCCCTTTATCGACTCAATCAAGTCCGTCAGCAACTCGGCTTCGTCGCACCGTTATCAACCGACGAAATGGCAGAGGTGGCGTACTGGCTACCGGCGTCGGCTATGGCGCTATTCCGCAGTATGTCGCCTGCCGATCAGCGCCATAGTCTGCGTGTTTGTCGTGGTTTGCTAGCGCATGGCTGTAGCGAGGCTGATATGCTAGCGGCGGCTCTGCTACACGATGTTGGTAAAGCCGAGGGGCGCGTGCCATTCTGGACACGCCCAGCTATCGTTCTGGGCAAAGCCTGCGCTCCGCATTTGTTGACACATCTGGTGTTACCGCCGCATGTGCTGAACAAGAGTAGCATTCCACGCTGGCAACGCTCTCTAAGCTATGCTTGGTATCATGCCGAGGTTGGAGCGGCGTTGGCCGATGCCGCCGAGGTGTCTGCACGCGCCGTTCTCTACATTCGCACACACCAGCAGCCACATGGACCGGCGGCGGTTTTGCATGCGATAGACGAGGTTTCGTAAAAATAAGTGGTATGTTACAAGACGAAGAAATTGTTGTCGAAAATCAGACCGGGCAGCTATGCTATGTTGTTCATCTGCCCATCTTCGAGGGGCCGCTTGATCTGCTGCTGCATCTGATCGAGAAGCGCCAGATGGAGATTACCACCATCTCGCTGGTCGCGGTGACAGACCAATATTTGGCCTACCTGGGTCAATGCCAGACAGAGGCGCTACCATTGGCGAATATGGCTGCCTTCGTCTCTATCGCCGCGCGTTTGCTGTTTATTAAATCACAAAGTCTGCTGCCGCACAGCACAAAAGAGGAGACGAACGCAGAGGTTGAGAATGCCGCCGCAATGGCCGAGGAACTGCAACGCCACCTGATCGAGTATAAACTCGTCAAAGAGATTTCACAGCATCTGCGCCAACGCGAGGAGCAGGGTTTGCAAACCTTCGCCCGTTCCGCGCTACTGGCGAATGTCGAGGCGCACTTGGCCTGGACGCCGCCGAGCCTCGTGGGTCTGGAGATGCAGTCGCTAACCCACGCCTTTCAGCGTCTGCTCGAACGACAGGCCAAAGATGCTGAATGTGGCACAGAGCTGATGCCTGTTGCCAGAGTGCGTGTCAGCGAGCGCATCGCTGAGATTGTCAGCTATCTGCAAGAGCGCGAGCATCTGCTACTTGCCGATATTTTGCGCAACGAACACTCGCGCCTCGTGATAATCGTCACCTTCCTGGCCATCCTCGAACTGTGGAAATGGGAGCGTATCGGCATCCAGCAAGACGAACTGATGGGACCAATTCTGCTGACACGTGGCGAAAAATGGGCTGATGCTAGCGATACTATGAGCCAGGAGAGCGAGGATTGATCTTATAGGTACCAACGTTCCAAAAACTTGACAATGATGGACTCAAGTTTTATACTATAAGGGCGATAAACTTTGCTTATTCCTTTCTTCGAACGAGAAAAGAAACGTAATAGAGACAAATTCGTAGCGAGCTAAGGAGAGATTTGTGATGGAAGAGTCGAACGAGATGTCAGCAGAGCAGCAAGGGCAGCAAACACAGCAGCCGATGAATGGCACACAGGCTGAAACCCGTATTGCTGAATTGGAGACACAGCTTGCCAAAGCCCTCCAGGAGTCAGCAGATAATTGGAACAAGTTCCTGCGCGAGCGGGCCGACATGGACAACTTCCGCAAGAGCCAGGAGCGCCGATTGGCAGATCGTGTGCTAAATCAGAAGAAAGCTTTTATTCAGAAACTGCTCGGCGTGCTGGATAATGTTGAGCGTGCCTTACTCTACCAGGACACGCTGGATCGCCAGGGTATGCAACAG
>JAJZEJ010000282.1 GCA_021828635.1 Chloroflexota bacterium | reverse complement strand
ATAGCTACGGTCATGCCTATCAGCAGGCAGAGCGGTGGCACAATGACGACCAAGTAGCGCGGCGAGAAGAGATGTAGCGATGTGTAAGAAATCTCGTAACTAACGATAGTTGGCACTGCCAGCCAGCATAGCAGGGCAATCAGCAATGGCAACCAGGATGCAGTTGCTTTAATGTATATATGCATTTTTTCTGGCAATATATCTATTTTTTGCCGTAAAATATGTGAATGGAGTATAGAAGCAGTACTAATAAGTAGAATAATTAAGACGCTACAGATGATAATGGCTTGCGAGTAGGGTGTATTGTAGCCACTGATGACCACGAAGAGGTTGAACAAGTCTGGTAGATGTGGTGTGGGTAGCCAATCTGTTTTCGCACCTGCCCGACTCACTAGAATCATAGGAATGTTCAAGATAACGATAACCAGCAAGCTTAAACAATAAGCAACGATTCGTTGCCTGATGTGCGTTCGCCACTGATTTGGCAGCAGGAAGAGTATGCCAATCGTGCAGACCTGAGCTAGTAGTACAAAAGCACTAAAAAGTTGTGTATAGACGGCCAAAGTCGTTGAGATAATATAACAAAGCCACCACATGGAAAGATAGATAGGGACCGGTTCACCGCGTCCGTGAGTGCCTTCCTTCCAACTCTCTCGACGCCGACCCACGGACGTGGTGAACCGGTCCCTACCAGAGGTTGTGGTGAGCGCCGCAAAGATCGCATACCAACTCAAACAGAGTAGCAGCAGTTGCAGACTGTAGCCGCGTGTTTGTTGCGCGTAGGTCAGTTGTAGATCATTGAGCAAGTAGAGGCTAGTTCCCACTACAGCCGCCGTCACGTTGAGAAAACGTCGTCCTAGCAAGAAGACCACGCCGGTGCTGAGAGCGGCGAAAATAGCCGACGGAAGACGCACAACAACCTCGGTTGGGTTGAAGCCGAAAGTGTGAGTTAGCAGCAACCAGTAGTGCAGAAAGAGATAATAGAGTTCCATGTTGGGTTCTGGCCCAAAGATAATGTGCCAGAGCAGAGGCAATGGCTGGCGAGCCAGTTCAACCGAGAAAGCCTCATCGAACCAGATGCTGGGATCACCCAGACGATACAGGTTGAAACTTAACGCGATAGCACAGAATAGCACAAGTAGTCCCCAGCGCCTGAGCCAGTCGATGCGAATCGATACTATAGGTTGCGCGTTGGGTATGGTATGGTCATGGACTGGTGTTATTGCGATTACAGCAGCGTTGCCTGTTGCCGCTTGCTGCTCGTTATTATTGTCCGTGACCTGTGCCATGCGTTGTCTCCATATGCTTCATAGTTCTGCTATTCTGTTGCATAGAGACGAACAACGACGGTGGGTGTCACGTATTGCTTCAACAAATGGTAGTGTTGGCCTAGCCAGACCATCATTTATTGTTTAGTATACTCGTGCCAGGTACTCGACGCCCGCAATAGAGGTCTGTTATAATAGTCAGGCACAGATGTAGCAGAGGAGTTGAAAGACCATGCCTGAACAGTATAAAGCCTTACAAGGCTTTCGTGATATTCTACCGGATGAACAGCCGTACTGGCGCTATGTCGAGGAGGTCGCCTCGTCGGTGGCACAGTTGTATGGCTATCGGCGTATCGAGACGCCTTTGTTGGAGGAGACGGCGCTCTATCGCCGCACCGTGGGTGAGGGAACCGATATCGTCGATAAAGAGATGTATAGCTTCAATGATCGTGCCGACAAAGAGGGTAGGCACGATAACATTACCGTGCGCCCAGAGGGTACTGCTGGCGTGGTACGCGCCTATCTCGAACATGGCATGTTCAAAATGCCACAGCCCGTCAAGCTCTATTACCTGGATGCGCCGATGTTTCGCCGTGAAAAACCCCAGGCCGGACGCTACCGTGAACACCACCAGTTCGGTTGCGAGGCGCTAGGCGAGAACGATCCAGCCATCGATGCTGAGATGATTGGCCTGCTCTACCAGGTTTATACGCAGCTTGGACTGCGACACATTCGTGTCATGCTCAATAGCATCGGTGATGGTAATTGTCGCCCACAATACATCGAGATACTCAAGGAGTATTATCGCCCCTTGCTGGATGATTGCTGCGACGATTGTCAGGTACGCTTTCACAAGAATCCCTTGCGCCTGCTCGACTGCAAAAATCCGCAAGACCAGGGCAAGATTGCTGCTGCGCCAAAAATCGCTGACTATCTCTGCGAGCCGTGCCGCGAACACTTCGAGGCCGTTAAACGCTTCCTCGATAGCTACGGCGTGCCATTCGCGCTGGATCCTCTGCTGGTGCGTGGCTTGGACTACTATACGCGCACCGTCTTCGAGTTCACCTCAGAGGTCGATAAGCAGGCGCTCAACGGTGGTGGACGTTACGATGGTCTGGCTGAGCTTCTCGGTGGGCAACCCACGCCGGGTATCGGCTTCGGCGCTGGTATCGAACGCATCATTCTCGAACTCAAACGCCAGCACATCGAACCGCCAACAGAGGGTCATACTCGCGCCTTCGTGGTCGCGCTTGGCAGAAATAGCGAGATCAAGGATGCCGTCGTGCAACTGGTCGCGGAATTGCGTCACGCGGGTATCAAGGCCGAGATGAGCTATGGTGGGCGCGGCTTCAAAGCACAAATGAAGCAAGTCTCGTCTTCCGGTGCCGACTACGCATTACTGATC
>JAJZEJ010000413.1 GCA_021828635.1 Chloroflexota bacterium | reverse complement strand
TCCTGGTGGCCCCCAGAGAATCATAGAGGGAATGCGATCAGCCTCAATGCTGCGACGCAAGAGTCGCTCTGGCCCTAAGAGATGCTCCTGCCCAAGAATCTCATCGGGCGTGCGTGGACGCATCCGTGCCGCCAATGGCTCCCTGGCGGATGTTGATGCTGCCTGTTTTTGTATAGGTTGTGGATTCTCTGAACCGAAAAGCGATGTTTGCTCTGTCATAAAGATAGCTTTTCCCTGCTTAAAATGATTGCTCCGTACCTTAACAGCATACCACTTTTTCGTTCTAGTATGATACTCGACACCAACATGTTATAATGGCGATGTCAACGGTTCAGTAACCAGTTCAGTAAGGAAAGATAGGATGCCAGAAGAGCCAGAAGAGCCAGAAGAGCCAGAAGCACCAGAAGCACCAGAAGCACCAGAAGCACCAGAAGCAGAGAAACAGACAGAGCAGATGCCCATCGTGGCCTGCATCACGGTGGGAGCGTTCGAGGAGAATTGCTACCTCTATGCTTGCCCACAGACACGTGAAGCCGTGATTATTGATCCCGGCGACGAGCCAGAGGAGATTCTTGCGACCATTCAGGAATTGCAACTTATTCCTAAATACATTCTTAATACTCACGGCCATATCGACCACATCTGCGCGATTGATGCCGTCAGCGCGGTCTATCCCGTTCCCCTGGCTATTCATCCCGCCGATGTACCGATGTACACGGACGAACAGGTGGCACGCACGTTCGGACGTAGCGCACCATTGGTGAAACGCAAACCGGATATTTTGCTGCAAGAGGGTGATCGCATCAATTTTGGCACACTTACGCTAGAGGTTTTGCACACCCCTGGTCATACGCCTGGTGGTATCTGCCTGCTCAGCCAGCCATATTGTGTCTTTAGCGGCGACACGCTCTTTCAGCGCAGTATCGGACGTACAGACCTGCCAGGGGGCAACTATCAGCAGATTATCACATCTATTAAAACAAAATTATATCCGTTGGATGATGATTTGATGGTTTTTGCCGGTCATGGGCAGCCAACAACGATAGGGGAAGAAAAACACGAAAATCCCTTTGTTACAGTAGAGGAGTAACTGTTATGTCGATAATTTGTGTCATTGGTACAGGTTATGTCGGTCTGGTCACAGGCACCTGTCTGGCCGATCTGGGCAATCAGGTGACGTGCGTTGATATCGTCGCGGAGAAGATTGAACGTCTCAACCAGGGTGTACTACCTATTTATGAGCCTGGATTGGAAGAGATGGTCGAGCGCAACGTCCAGGGTGGCCGTCTGCACTTCACCACCAGTTACAGCGAAGGTCTGGACAACTGCGAATTTATCTTCATCGCCGTCAATACGCCCACGAGCAATAACCAGGGCGGCGCGGATATGCGCTATGTGGAGAGCGCGGCGCGGAGCATTGCTGAAGGATTAGACCACTACGCCGTCATTATCAATAAGAGTACGGTTCCCGTGGGCAGTGGCGACGTAGTTTCGCGTGTCATTCGCAACAATCTACAGCGCACCGATGTCACTTTCGCCGTCGTCTCGAACCCCGAATTTCTACGTGAAGGTTCGGCGATCTACGATTTTCAGAATCCCGACCGCGTGGTACTGGGTTCATCAGATCAGGAAGCAGCATATAAAGTAGCGCGGCTCTACATGCCGTTGCGTTGCCCTTTCGTGATTACCGATCTCTATACCGCCGAGATGATCAAATATGCCTCAAATGCTTTTCTAGCCACCAAAATCTCGTTTATCAATGAGATCGCGCAAATCTGCGAACGCCTGGGAGCCGATGTCAAAGAGGTATCAGTAGGCATGGGTTACGATAGGCGCATCGGCCATGCATTTCTGGATGCAGGACTCGGATACGGTGGAAGCTGCTTCGAGGCCGATGAGACGGTCTTCACACTCAATAGCCCCAACGTAGCGGCGGAACGTTTCGATACACTCTTCGCTAAAGGCGGCACGACGGTACGTGGTGATGTGGTAGAACTGGTACAGCCAGAGCATCAGCGTGTGCTGGCCTTCGATCTGGAGACCGGCCAACCGACGCTGGCAGATGTCAAAGCTATCACGCGCCGTCCCTACACGGGCAAAATGGTCAAGATCAACACCAGTATGGGCCGTGTTCTCAATGTGACCGCCGACCACCCCGTGATTGTGTATAAAGATCAGCACTTCAACATTCTGCAAGCAGAGGCGGTTGTCCCCGGCGATCAACTGATGGCGCTGTGCGCTCTGCCAGCGGTTGAGCAGGCGAGCAGCCTCAATTTACTAGAACTCCTGCGCGGCACAACGTTAGAGGCTGATGTCTATGTGCAACCTATCGACAACACGTTTAGCGAACAGTACGCGCACTTTGCCGCCGCTATTCCAGCGGAGATGCTCAAATATCCGCATGAGATCAAGCGCCACAATCGCATGTCGCTCCGCCTCTTCCGCTATCTGAGTGAGCGTAATCTGCTGAATACGCCAGCCGAGAAACTGCGACTCTATACCGCCAAAGGCGCGGCAACTATGATAAACGCGCTCATTCCTGTCGATGTGGACTTCTTACGTCTATGCGGCTACTATCTGGCTGAGGGCTATATCTCGCAAGAGACGGGACGAGCCGATGCTGTGCGTGAGCGCATCGGTTTCAGCTTCCATGAGCAAGAACTGGAATACATTG
>JAJZEJ010000105.1 GCA_021828635.1 Chloroflexota bacterium | reverse complement strand
TGCTGCCCACGAGCCTATCACGCCGCAGCACGGACGCGATAAATCGGTCCCTACGCCAGATATCTAATTATTTTGTTCATTTGCATCATCACATCTCTACGCTTTATTTAGAGCGGGGTGACTTTTTCGGCAAAGTGGCAGGCAGCGTAGTGTTCGCGGCCTTCTTTGGCCTCGAAGGCTGGTTCTGTCTCACGGCAAATGGATTGTGCCATTGGGCAGCGCGTATGGAAACGGCAACCTCTCGGAATATTGATTGGGCTGGGCAGGTCGCCAGAAAGAATAATGCGCTGGCGTTGGCGCTCGATCTTGGGATCGGGAATGGGAATTGCTGAGAGCAAAGCTTTGGTATAAGGATGTTTGGGCGCGTTATACAATTCGTCGCGGTCAGCTATTTCGACGATTTTACCCAAGTACATAACGGCAATGCGGTCGGCTACGTGCCGTACCACGCTTAGATCATGAGAGACAAACAGGTAGGTCAGGTTAAACTGCTTTTGCAGGCGTTGGAGCAGATTCAGCACCTGAGCGCGAACAGACACATCCAGAGCCGAGACAGGTTCGTCGGCGATTACAAACTCCGGGTTAATGGCGAGGGCGCGTGCCACAGCGATACGCTGGCGCTGACCACCACTGAACTCGTGTGGATAACGGTCAATATACTCCGCTCGCAGGCCCACGACACGCAGTAGCTCGGCAGTACGTTCACGAATCTCCTGGTTAGAACCGACATTATAGATGTGCATGGGTTCAGAGACCAGAGAGCCAATCGTATAGCGTGGATTGAGCGAGGCATAGGGGTCTTGGAAGACCATCTGCACGCGACGGCGCATCTGGCGCATTTGTTCGCCATGAAGTTTTGCCAGGTCTTGCCCATCGAAGAGAATCTCGCCCGCCGTAGGCTTATAGAGCCGAATGAGCGTGCGACCAATCGTGGTTTTGCCGGAGCCACTTTCGCCGACGAGACCGAGCGTCTGGCCGCGCCTGACGCTAAAGGAGATATCATCGACGGCACGCACGTAGCCAACAGTGCGCTGGAAGATAATACCCTGCGTCACGGGAAAATACATTTTCAGGCCGCGCACATCAAGTAGTGTATCTCTGGCAACGGCGGTCTGCATCATCTCTACCATTTTCTTCTTCCTTACGCCGAATGAGCAGGTGTACTGCTGCTGATACCGTTATTGCTACTATCTGTTGCTGCTTCAAGGGCTGCACGCTGAGCTGCTGCTCGCGCCTGCCGACGTTGCTCAGCATGGTTCTGTTCCTTCGGGTCGGTCACATCCAGCCAGCAGGCTTTACGATGCGAACTATTACCGGCTACAGGGTCCAATGGCGGCATCTCACGGCATACATTGCGAGCATAAACGCAGCGTGGCATAAAACGACAACCGGTGGGAGGACGCAGCAGGTCGGGTGGCGCACCTTCAATTGTTCTCAATTCAGAGTGGCCTGCATCATCCAGGCGCGGCACCGAGCCGAGCAGGCCAAGTGTATAGGGATGGCGCGGATTGGCGAAGAGTTCTTCAGTCACTGCCTCTTCTACCACTCTGCCCGCATACATTACAATGACGCGGTCGGTCATGCCTGCGACCACACCCAGGTCATGGGTAATTAGAATCAGGGCCGTTCCGAATTCATGGCAGATACCACTGATAAGCTCAAGAATTTGCGCTTGCACTGTGACATCAAGCGCGGTGGTTGGCTCGTCGGCAATTAGCAGCTTAGGGTTGCAGGCCAAAGCAATGGCGATCATGACACGCTGGCGCATGCCGCCACTGAACTGATGGGGAAAGGAATTGATGCGGTTAGCAACATCGGGGATACCCACCTGCTCCAGCAAGCGTATAGCCCGTTTCAAAGCCTCGTCTTTGCTCAGTTTGAGATGAATTTGCAGCCCTTCAGCAATCTGTCTGCCAACCGGCATGGTTGGATTGAGGCAGGTCATAGGGTCCTGGAAGATCATACCGATTTTGCCACCACGAATCTTACGCATGGCACTTTCCGGCATCTCTAATAAATCCTGATCATCAAAAATGATGCTGCCGCCAGCATATTCCCCAGTTGGCTGAGCGACCAGGCGCATAATGGAGAGTGCGGTCACGCTTTTGCCGCAACCGCTCTCGCCCACAATAGCAACTTTTTCGCCTGGTTTGACGGCGAAATTGACGCCATCAACAGCCCGCACGCGGCCCGCCTTCGTCTTGAAGTAGGTTTTGAGATCCTGCACTTCGAGCAGATACTCACCCAAAGTCGTTACTCCTTTTTTCTAGTGTAACAGTGATTGTTGTCGTTAGCGTTCCGTCATGTAAGGATCAAGAGCGTCGCGCAAGCCATCGCCCACCAGGTTCAAGCTCAGCACCGTGAAGAAGATGAGCAGGGCGGGAACATAGATCAGCCAGGGCGCGATATCGGCCAGATTTTCACCATAGTTGAGCATGCTACCCCAACTGGCATTCGGCAGTTTGATGCCGAATCCGAAATAGCTCAGCACTGATTCCAGAATGATATTGGCGCTGGTCAACAACGTAGCATTCACAATAATTGGACCGGCAGCATTCGGTAAGATGTGGCGAAACATCAGACGAAAATCTTTGGCACCGACGGTGCGAGCGGCGTAGACAAACTCGCGCTCTTTCAAGGCCAGAAACTCACTACGCACCAGGCGGGCTGCGGTGGTC
>JAJZEJ010000075.1 GCA_021828635.1 Chloroflexota bacterium | reverse complement strand
GACTTTTTCAAGTGTGTCTCCTTTCAGTGGCGGCATGCAGATAATAAAGTATTACGGCCAATACGTCTAAATGTGTCTAAATACCACAAAAAGACTGAGAGATAAAAGAAAAATCTCACAGGCAAACGGCTATAGAAAGGGCCATATATAGGTAAGAACGCGAATGCTGTGAGAATTCTTGGACATATTGTCCTCTCAATATGTCTTTCGGACATCAACTCAACAAACATAAGGCCGAAATTTGTTTGGTGAGCTGGCATACGATGTCTCTAAGCAGAAGTATAATGATATTGCTGAATTTGTCAAGTTAATGAGAATTTTGGGGGTAGGGTCTGCGAATTGTTGGTGCATGGCGACCGATATATCGCGCCCGCGCCGCCCAAACGTCATCATATCCACCGGGCGGACGCGATACATCGATCCCTACACCATATCTCGGTTCCCATGCTAGCGAGGGGCAATGGGGCGATTGGCCTCCTGGAAGTGATGTGCCATTTTCTCGTGTGGGTCGGTCTCATGGCTATGCGGGTCAGTATGAATGATGGCCTCGGTAAGTCCTTCGACATCGTGAAAAAGGCGATGACGAACCTCTTCAGCAATATCGTGGGCTTGAGTCAGAGTGAGTGTTGGTTCAACCTCGATGTTTAGCGAGACATGGAGTGTATGACCAACCCAACGGGCGCGAATATCCTCTACCCCTTCTACCCCCGGTGTCTCACTGGCAATTTTGTAGATTGATGGTACGATACGTGGGTCAACGGCATCCAGCAGGCGTTGTAGCACGCTACGTGAGGTAGAGAAAACGACGGTAAGAATGACGACGGTGATAACCAGGCCAGCAATGGGGTCAGCGATAGGCAGACCAAAGGCGACGAAGATCAGGCCGACCAGCGCGGCCAGTGAGGTCAGACCATCGATGCGTGAATGTTGTCCATCGGCTATCAGTGGCACACTATTAATGCGTTTGCCAACCGAAATTTTGTATTGGGCTAATGCCTCATTGCCGATAATGCCGATAATTGCCGCAGCCATGCTCAGATAAATTTGCGTGGGTACACTGCCGTGGGCCAGTTTTAGAATTGATTCAACGGCGCTGGCGACGGCGCTGGCGATGATGACCAGTACAATGAAGATGCCGGCCAGGTCTTCGGAGCGGTGATAGCCGTAGGTATAACGCTCATTGGAGGCGCGGCGAGAGAGCGCGAAGGCGATCCATAGAGCCACGGTGGTGAGTACATCACCGCTATTATGCAGCGCGTCGGCGAATAGACCTGCGCTACCACCGATGAAGGCAATGGTGAACTGGATCAGCGAGACCAGCAGCATACCCGCCGTCGATATCTGCACAGCGCGTAGCCCGATCTGGTTGTTGTATAATTCCGCATTGATGGTACCATGTTCGTGTCCATGCTCTCCATGTCCATGTCCACCAAAGAGGCCATGACTGTGTCCATGCTCATGTTCGTCGTGTTCAGTGTGGTCGTGGTCGTGTTCAGGATGGTCATGGTCGTTATGCTCGTGGTCATGTTCAGGATGGTCGTGTCCATCCTGAGAGGAATCGTGGGAGGTTGGTTGATAATTCTGCATCGTCTCTGCCTTCCTTTGCGCTAAAATTTGCCGTCTCGGTTTGGGTGCCTTGTCTTTTAACTATCTACCTACATACTACACGGATTGCCGGGCCGGTTGTATATAGCCTGGGTCGGTTGCGCGTTATGCGTGTTTACAACCTTTTGCGGACTTGTTCGTTAAACAGATAGGATACTCGTCAGTAGCTAAGAGATGAATTCATTTATTGATTATTATGCCATATTAGGCGTCGGCCCGGATGCATCAGATGAGGCAATCAGGGCAGCTTTTAAGAAACTAGCCCGTCAGTATCATCCCGATCTCTATAAGGGCGAGGACGCCAATGAGCGCATGAGTGCGCTTTTGCAGGCGTACAAGACGCTGAATAACCCGCAAACGCGACGGGAGTATGATCGACGCCGCTCCGAGCATGTGCTTGAGGAGCCAGGGCGTCGTGCGCCTTTTCCCACTTCCGCTACTGCCACATCGCACGGACAGACACGCTCATCGGCGGCCCGCCGTGATCGTCAGCGTGCCTATGCCTTCCCCGATATACGCTCTGGGCAAGCGGCGATGATCGATCTGGGTGAGATGGTCTATCAGCTTTCAGCTAGCGATGCCGTGATGTTGCGTCAGCAAGGGTTGTTGCGCGGCGTCGCGCAACGCGGCAAAGATGGGCGCTATTACTGTCATCGCTGTCATCATCGCTGGTCTACGAGTGTGCCAAAGGTAGCACAAACGCAGCCACGCATGTGTCCACAGTGTCATGCGCTAGACTGGAACGAGTATCTGCTGTTGCGCTGCGTGCATTGTACAGCAGTGTTTGAGAGTGAGCAGATACGCTATGAGGTTGCAACATATGCATATGGTGGACGTGGCAAGACCGGCGAACTCTGTCCCCCCTACGAACTCTTTCCGCTCTGTCCCTATTGTAATACCGCCAAATGGTGTCCGGCTGAAGATCAGCGTGTAGATGTATTGCGTCAGCAGATAGCGCAACGGGCGACGATGGTGCGCCTGCTCTGGTGTGGTGCGCTCATCGTTGTGATGGTGTTGCTCGCCATCGTTTTCCTGAATATTATGCATTTTGGGTGATTTAGTTCATGGGTATCA
>JAJZEJ010000042.1 GCA_021828635.1 Chloroflexota bacterium | reverse complement strand
CTGCCCGCAATGTCAGGGGCGAACCCCTTTGTTGCCGCAGGGGCACCACAACAAGATGTGCGCTATAATCATCAACCCCACTGACAGAATTTTAAGGAGGCGGCAAATACAATGCCCGCAGATAACGTCCGTCCGACCTGGTCTCAGGCCGATATTCCTTACGCTGCCATTGAAAAAGAAAAAATAATCGGCAACATGGACTGGTTCTATCTATTAGCCGGTGCTTCCTTCGTAGAAACGCTGTCTGATCTCTACACCCGTAACCTGGTGGAATACTATCAGGAAAATGTGAGCGCCACCATGTGGTTGCGCCAGGAATGGGAGCTCGAAGAGGTACAGCATGGGCACGCATTGCGCCAATATGTGCTCACCATTTGGCCGGACTTTGATTGGGAACGTGCTTATCAGGGCTTTGTAGACGCTTATGTGCCCTACTGCCGCACCGATTTACTGGGACCCACTCACGCCTTGGAAATGGCTTCACGCTGCGTCGTCGAGACGGGTACGGCCAGCTTCTATACGATGATTCAGGCGGCCAGCCCGGAGCCCGTACTATGCCAGCTCGCTGCACGCATCCGCGCCGACGAAGTCCATCACTACAAATATTTCTACCGATTTTTTCTGCAATACCAAGCACGCGAGAAAAATTCACGCTGGCGCATTGGCCGTGAACTCTGGAAACGTGTGGCCGAGGTGGATCAGGAAGACAGCTATCTTGCCCTCAAAAATGCTTTTGAAGTAAAAAATCCGGGGCAGCAATTTTCCCTGGAGGATTTCTCGGCATTTCGACAACGCATGAGCAGTTGGATAAGTCGTCACTATCCTTTTGACATGGCGATGAAAATGCTGCTCAAACCGGTCGCCCTACCCCCCATGCTGCAAAAGGCCGTACTCCCCTTACTGACGCGCAGCGCACGGCGCGTCATCATCAATTAACAGCGTCACCCTGGGCGCGCTACCTGCCAGCCTCCATCAATCGTCATCGCCCCAGCCACGGTCGTCCTCATGGTGCCAGTAATGTTCATGACGCCGATACCAGCGCGGAGGCGGAGGCGGCGCATAATAGTAAGCCGGTGGAGCGGCATAATAGGTTGGCGCTGGATAGACGACACCGGGGACGCCGATGGATAAGCGCACTGCCGGGCCACCCCAGCCATCCCGATCCGCAAACGCAGGGTTCGACAGCAACAGGATACCCGCACCCAACGCTGTCGCCGACAACAGAAAACGCCATTTATTAGTAGACATCACTTCCTCCTCATTCTTCTCAATAATGATGGGAGACGGCCACCCGTCGCCCACATGGTTACAGGGACCGTACCGTAACAGACGCATACTGAGGCTGAGGGGCGGCCGAAGATTGATGGGCAGACTCTTCCGGCGTGAGCAGCAGCCAGTCCGCCCGCTCAACATGGCCCATCACCATCTGCGCGTCGCCCACCATCCGCAGGCCATTGGACACCATCGGTCTGGCAGAGATAGTCGTTGTTGGATCCAGTGGCGTTATCTCATGCACAACCCCCCCCAAAGCGATGAAGGGTGCGGCAATCAGTACTGTGAACAGGGCATTATAGATGGGCTTCTTCATAGCTAACTCCTCTACGATCATTACACCCCCTCACTTAGGCATCTTTCATGCCATGCTGCCGGTAAGTCAGCGGTGGCAACGTGCAGAAAAGCGTGAAACGCCCACCCATAGGGCCACGGCCTCTATTGTGATCATTCACCTAGCCCCCGAAAAAAGTTTCGCTTCGGGATCAGGTATCACACCAGGCTGTCGCCATATGCCGACGGCACATTCCTCTCTCGTTATTTTTTATCGTGCAAATAACCACCTAGCAACGTGGCCAAGTGACTACAACAAGCAACATGAACAGAAGCACTCAGTCATCACCTGTGATAGGATAGCGCTCCACGCAACCCAATGCCCATTTATGGCTCCATAAATGGCTTCAGCAAAGGAGCGGCATGTGATTCAGCGGACGATCATTTTACCGATCAGCATCTGGAACTCCTCAAACAATAGACCTATCTTTTCGTATTTATCCTGGTTAGGCACATGCCTTGTCATACTGATCTTTCCGCTGTTGGCACATGCCTCCAGCACGCCGGCGTCACAGGCCAGCACAACGCTACAATCGATACACCACGATTTATCAAAAAATGTCGATTTACAGCAGCTTCTGAGCTGGCAAAAAGTCGTAAGTGTGACCAGCGACAACGCACACCGGTGCATAACCGAAAGGAGCAGCAACCTCAGTCAAATAGATAAAGGTCTGGGTATACTGGGACCCGCTGTTGCCGGCGAACCAAAGAATCTCAGTGCATTACGCCTGAAACTACAGGATGAGCAAAAAAATCTCAGCGGAGAACTCGCTACCTGCAAGGTTCTCGCCGTCGCGAGCGCAGATCTGAGCGAGCAAATCAGCAAAAAACGTGATGCACTACATGACAAATTGCTCTTACGCCATGATCACAGCATCTGGAAACAGGCAATTGCCCTTCAATCCGTCCCTGCCGCCACCTGGATTGACGAACAACATTTCTGGCTCGGTCATAATGGACGTTCTATTTTTGCACAACAGAACTTACAGATATCCATAGGAATTGGTGTATTTATATTTGTGTTGTTATTTTTTTTACGTGCGTCCCTAGCCAAAATAATTTATCGCACACTGAAC
>JAJZEJ010000803.1 GCA_021828635.1 Chloroflexota bacterium | reverse complement strand
AATCAAGATTGCCGTACAGCAACTTGACCCGTCAGTGGTCGTCTTTGCCCGTCTCACTATCGCGGCTGTTGTGTTGATACCCATTGCGGCTCAGCGCGGTGTGCTACGGCAGTTGCGCGGACGCTGGCTCGCCATTGCAGCTCAGGCGCTTGTGCAGATTGCCATTCCATTCTTGCTTATCAGCTACGGTGAGCAACATATTTCTTCCTCGCTGACCAGTTTGCTGATTGCCTCTGAACCTTTGTTGATCGCGCTGTTTGCCTTGCGTCTCGATGCGAGTGAGCGGGTAAGTGGCCTGCGCTTGGTTGGGTTATTTGTCGGTATGCTGGGCGTTATTGTATTGCTTGGGCTGGATGTCGGTGGTGATAGCCAGAAATTGCTTGGCGCGGGCATGGTGCTACTGGCAACGTGCGGTTATTCGATTGGTGCGTTGCTCATTAAACGCCCGATCTTTGCCACGTTGCCTAACCTCGGTCTGGTAGCCGTCGAGTGTGCGACCTCGGCCATCGTCATTGCTCCACTGGCACTCACTCACCTGCCCGGCAGGTTGCCTGATCCGCTCATCATCATTAGTCTGCTCGTGCTTGGCATCATTTGCACGGCATTGGCCTATCTGACTTACTTCGCGCTGATTGCCGAAGTTGGGGCCAGCCGTGGCAGTGTCTTCACATATGTCAATCCGGCCATCGCCGTGTTGCTCGGTATTGCGTTGCTCGGTGAGTCGTTCAATGTCGCCACGGTTACGGGCTTTCTGCTGATTCTGCTTGGCTCCTGGTTCTCGACGGGTGGTAACTTATTGTTCTTCCGGCGGGTGAATGTTTCTAAAGAAGGCCCAATAGAGTACGGTGTTGATGCCCATGAAGAGCGCGGATAGCTCTAATGGCAGATCGAGCGAGACCATTTGGATCAGGTAGCCAGCGATATAGGGGCCGATGGCGGCTGTGACTTGCGAAGGCAGGTTGGAGAGACCGGCGGCACGCGCACGCTCACGCGGTGGAATGACGCCCATCAGATAGGATTGGCGCACAGGGTTGGAGAGCGTGTTGAAGATCATGCGCACCAGGTAGAGCGCGGCGGCCAGGAAGTAGGTCGGCATAATTGCCATGATGGCTAGCAAGACCACCGAGATGGCGCGTGTGATGACGACGGTGTTGACGGCTCCCAGGCGGCGTGCCAAGCGTCCCGCTAGCAGATAGGGTAGCGCGGCAGCCAGGTTGATAATGAAGAATAGCAGACCGATCTGACCCGCATCTACGCCATAGCGCCGGTAGAACCAGTAGACCAGGAACGAACCAAGCATCCCGATAGCCAGTCCGTTTGCGCTATTGGTAATCATGAACCGCACGATCATATACCAGGAATTTGGCGACATACCGAACATACCACGCCGTTTTTCCCCTTCATTGCTTTGTGTCTGTTTCTGTCCGTTTTGCGGCTGCACTTCAAGCTTCTGACTCTTTTTCTTCCCATCAGTAGCAGTAGCTGGGTTAAATTCATGGAGTGGAAGCGTAATCAATGCTAGCAGGATGCCTAGAACGACGGTCAGGTAGAACAGCACGTGGTAGCCGGTAAAGACGGAACTGGCGAGATGTTGGCTGAGCAGCAGTGCGGGCAGATAGGCCAGTAGCGAGCCAACCGCGCCGGTTAGCACGCCAACGAAGGAGAGCGCCCCAAAAATAGTTGTACGGTAGGTAGTATCGGCATGTTCGGCAATCAGCGCCTGCTCCGCTGGATAGTATGGTCCCCAGGCACCACCGCTACCTGCGCCGCCGCCGCGTCCAATCGTGCCTAACGCGCCCGCCAGTACCAGTACCAGGAAGTTGCCGGAGAGCGCGAAGACTAGCCCACCGCCAGCCATCAGTAGCGAGATCAGGATGAGGAAGGTTTTGCGTCCAAAGCGATCTGAGAGAAAGCCCACCGCCGCCGCTAGAATAGCACTGGCAACCGCAGAGGCGGTGAAGAGGATGCCAAGATGCACGGCATCGAAGCCCAACTGTGCCAGGTAGAGCGGTACAATGACGGCCAGGTAGCCCTGCGCCAGACTGCGCAAACCTCGTCCACTAAAAAGCAATAGAAGATCACGGTTGAGCCAGCGCGGCGACCAGCGCCCGAATGGCGTCTTGTGTTGCTCTGGCGATTGGTTGGAATCTGCAAGCGACTTCGATGCTAATGGTTCTGTTTGCATGGCGGGCCTATCTCTCAAGATTAGTGGTGTTTCTAAAACAAGATTAACGTTTTCGTAAACGTGTACTGGTATTGTAGTCATATGCTAGACGATAGGTCAAGTGGAAGAGGGTAAACGACACACAACCAGCCCACAGCGTCTGCGCTGTGGGCTGGTTGTGTGTCGTTTTGAAAAGTTATGACAGCAAACAAGGTAGGATGCAGGTGAAGGTGCTACCTTTGTCGGGTTCACTCTCGATCAGCACGTTGCCGCCGTGTAGCTCGACGATCATCTTGACGATGGCTAGACCCAATCCCTGGCCTTTGCGTCCAACGGTGGTATTAGGTACCTGATAGAAGCGTTCAAAGATGCGTTGCTGAAATTCGGGCGCAATGCCATAGCCTGTGTCGCTGACACGTAGCACCAGCACATGGGCATGTTCAGCGTCAATGCCTGTGAAGGTGTTGGGCGTGGCGTGGGCCGTGATGGTGATGTGACCGCCGGAGGGCGTAAAGCGTAATGCGTTACTG
>JAJZEJ010000359.1 GCA_021828635.1 Chloroflexota bacterium | reverse complement strand
TAACGCGGATTTTCGTAGAGTAATGCAACCTGTTTCACGGTCGCTGTGCTATGGCAGTGAGGGCAGGATGTGTATTGTGTGAGTGAGTTCGCCATGATTGTTCTCCTTCGTATTAAATGAAAGCCTATAAGCTTTCTCCCTTAGTGTGCTGATGGGTAACTACTGCTTTCGTGTGTTTCCGCGCTCAGCATACTTCTTTTTTCGTTATAACATTGATCTTTGTTTTGTTACTTTGAGTGTAACCTCTCAATGTATCTATAACCATGAGAGCCATCCTATCGTTTTCCCTGGTTCTACTCGCTAGCACAAAAATCAAGCTACGCCTTCTCATCCAGATATATGAGGTGTAGGAGAGGGTGGCAAGCCTATTGAGACGTTGAGACGTGCATGACTTTTCAAGCTATGAGAAACACGGTATGATATACTAGTGATACTCGAGGAGGCTCTGGGGAATAACCATTGGTACCCGTGATAAGAAAACGTTCGTAAATGTCGCTAGCATGGCGCACAGTGGTGATCTACTATCCTTCCCTGCTATTTTTTATGCTTTATCTATGGGAGTACTAATGATGACTGTTTCATGGCAACAGAGTGTAACCCTTTATCAACTGCGCATTTTTTTGACCGTGACGCGCCATCACAACTACACACATGCCGCTGAGGAATTATATCTTAGCCAGCCTTCGGTCTCCGCTCAGGTGCATGAGTTGGAACGTCTGATTGGACTACCACTTTTTGAGCAGGTGGGTAAGCGACTCGTTCTCACACAGGCAGGTCAAGTATTGGAAGAACATGCACGTAAGGTATTAAGTGCCGTTGAGCAGGCGGCTGATTCTCTCATTCGCTTACGCAAGGTGGAAGCCGGGCATTTACGGCTAGCAGCCAGCACCACCGTTGGGACATATTTACTGCCCAAAGTGTTAGGAACCTTTCATGCGCGTTATCCCCAGGTAGAACTAACGCTAGACCTGAGAAATTCGGAGGAAGTGTGTGAGGAGGTGCGTTTGGGCCATGTAGAATTGGGAGTGATCGAAAGCTCAGAAGAGGAGGTCAGTGATGAATTACAACTGACCCCTTACCGCGAGGATGAACTAGTGGTCATTGTGCCGCCCTGGCATCCCTGGGCTGGTTTGGGCAAAATGCCAATTCAAGCATTGGCTCAGGCTACACTGTTATGGCGTGAGCCTGGCTCTGGAACACGGCGCATCGCAGAGTTAGCCTTGCATCAAGCAGGCATCCAGCTTCCTATCACAATGGAATTTGGCAGTACTGAAGCGATCAAACAGGCTGTCGCAGCCAACGTAGGTATCGCGCTTGTTTCGCAGATCACAGTAAGTTCAGAAATCACTGTCGGGTTGTTAGCGACTGTGCAGATTGAAGATATGAAGTTGCAGCGCACCTTTCACCTGGTTCAGCGACGCAGTGGGCAGCCATCCCCGCTCACCTCGGCCTTGCTCGCCCTCCTGATCGGAGTGCCGCAAGCCTGATCGTTTGTGGAGAGTGACATATGAATCTGCATCAATTGCGCATCTTTTGCAGTGTGGTTGAACAGAGCAGCTATACCAAAGCGGCGGATACACTCTTTCTCACCCAACCGGCGGTTAGTCTGCAAATCCAGGCATTGGAACGCAGTTTGCAGGTCAAGTTGCTCGAACGGGTCAATCAGCAGCTGGTGGTGACGGAAGCAGGACAGGCGCTGTATCAGTGTGCGCTTCCGATGCTGAATGCTGAGGCCGAGGCTGAGCGTGTGCTGGCTGAGTTACGTGGAGCCGCGCATGGTCGGCTGGTAATTGGTGCGAATACCACCGGCGGTATGTATGTCGTACCGCCTATGCTAGCGCAATACAAAGCGCAACATCCCGATAGCGAGTTGCTGTTACAGATTGATGCCACAGACCGCCTGATCGAGCGTGTGCGCCAGGGCATTATCGACCTGGGCTTCGCGTGTGGCAGAATTGTCCAGCCAGAATTGACTGTTGAAGAGATCGGCATTGATATCCTCACGCTCATTCTCTCACCATACCATCCACTCGCCGCGCAACTATCCTTACTCTTAGAGCAGGTAGCGGCACTGCCTTTTATCGTTCCTGAACCTATCTCACGCACACGCCAGTTTATCGAACAAACGATGCGCGAGCATGGCTATACACTCAAAATTGCCATGCACTTTCAAGGCACAGAACCGGTGAAGAGGGCCGTCGAGTCCAATCTTGGTGCGGGCATCGTCTCCGGCACAGCTGTCGTCAACGAGGTCGCAGCAGGCGTCCTACGTGCTATACCGATCTCCGACCTGGAGCTGCGCCGCCCGCTCGTCATGTTCTACCGGCAGGGTAAATACTTTGGGCCAATGGCCCGCGACTTTATGGGTTATGCTCGTGCCTACGACTACCCTCATAAATAAATCTTTATGTCCACTATCAGCAATATAAATTGGACAAATGTCCACTTCTCGCGTACACTTGAAAGCAAGAGACATATTCCCCATACTCATTGATGAGGTGTTCTCCAATGGAGCCGCTTCTATTTTCTAGGAAGGGACACGAATGACGAAATACGCTTTTGTCATTGACCAGCGCAAGTGTATTGGGTGCCATGCCTGTACCGTTGCTTGCAAAGCCGAACACGATGTTCCTATTGGGGTCTATCGCACGTGGGTCAAGTATATTGAACGCGGCGAGTTCCCCAATTCAAGGCG
>JAJZEJ010000416.1 GCA_021828635.1 Chloroflexota bacterium | reverse complement strand
AATTGGCCCCTCCTCACTTGACCCAGCTGCCGCAGGCTGGGATGGGCCGGATCTGCTGGCGAACCAGATGACCACCATGATGGGCGGCTATTGGTTTGGAGGAGGCTACGTCTTGCCGGGGTCAGCACAAAATCAGGCACAATTGCGCCTGGCACCAGCTCCGATGATGGGTTCAACACGCTTTAGTCCCAGTGGATCAGGCGTGGGTGCCTGGATCCCGGCCTCTACGAAACACCCAGACGAGGCGTGGGCGCTGATGGAATATTTTATGGCCGGTCAACCAGCGCATGATCGGGCAAAATCCGGCTCTGGTATCCCCTCGCTCAAATCTCTGCTGCCAGAATTGCCTCAAGCTCTCCCTTTTCAACAGGAAGCATACCAATCGCTCCAGAGTGAAATTCAGTATGTCGGTGTCATACCAGACTCCCCATACATTACGTTGGCAACGTACAACACCATCTTACAGAAGTATATCCAGCAAGCTGCGCAGAACCAGATCTCGTTAAAATCCGCCTGCCAGCAAATCACGCAGGATGCTAACACGGCCATTCAGCAAGGGCTGCAACAAATGAGTTAGCCCTTGCCGGAGTACAAGAGGAAACATGAGAAACTCCCCGTCCCGGCAGGGATTCTTCTCTGCACTCTTCTCCCTACATGGGTTCTTGTTATGGCGCTACTTCCCAGACTTCCTGGGAGGTAGCACCTGAGAAAAGAAAGGATAGGCAACTATGGCCCTCCTTGCTCAACAAACGCGGGCTTCTTCTGCTCGAGAATCGACACGTAGAAGACCAAAACGCGCTCGCTGGAAGCGTTACTCTCCCCGCACCTTCTATCTTTTTATCGCGCCCTGGATCATTGGTTTTTTGACCTTGACGCTGCTCCCGATGATCTATGCTCTGGTGTTGAGTTTTACTGATTTCGATGGAATCTCTGGACACTGGCATTGGATTGGCCTGGCAAATTATAGTGAATTACTACGCGATCCTAACACCTGGCATAGCCTTGATCGCACATTGCTCTTCGCCGTCATCGGCGTTCCTCTCAATATTATAGGAAGCGTGGGACTGGCTGTGCTGGTCAATCAGCGACTCAAGGCCGTCGGTTTCTTTCGCACGATTTTTTACATCCCCGCTATCGTCCCAGTGGTGGCCAGTGCCATTATGTGGCGCTTCATCTTTGACCGCGACGCAG
Organism: Chloroflexota bacterium; assembly: GCA_021828635.1. The sequence continues at coordinate 1,505 of JAJZEJ010000416.1, read as the reverse complement.
GTGCTTTGAATGCTCTCCTGGAACGACTCCACATTCCTATTGTGGCCTGGCTCGTTGATCCTATGGCTTTCACTTCGCTAATCATTATGACACTCTGGGGAATGGGCATAGGCATGGTGATTATGCTGGCTGGTCTTCAAGGTGTTCCCGGCGAGTTGTTGGAGGCGGCGCAGATAGATGGCGCAAGTAGATGGCAGGGGTTCTGGCAAATCACGCTTCCTCAACTTACCCCCGTTCTCTTTTTCCAGGTAATCACTGGCGTGATTGCTTCAATTCAAACACTGGTTCAGCCGCTCCTGCTAGCAGAGTCGGATCAAATAACCGTCGCTTCGAATGTTCCACAGAGTAACTATCTGTACATGGTGAATGTCTACCAGCAGTTCTTTGGGAATCTGCGCTTTGGTTATGGTTCTGCGATGCTCTGGGTGCTGTTTCTGATCATCCTGGGTATCACCTTGCTGGTGTTTCGTTCCAGCAGTTTCTGGGTGTATTACGAGGTTGAGCGCGATTAATAAGGAAGAAAGCAAGGGAAATCCATGCAACATGCAGCACCTACTAGATATTCCAGACAGAAAAGCCAGAGACGGGGAAAAACCGGGCGTACAATGGGTCTCTACATACTATTACTCGGCTTGGCCGTCATTTTTGCTGGCCCATTCTTCTGGCTCTTTACCATCGCTATAAAAACGCCAGCTGATATGGCCACTTTTCCTGTTGAGATTTTTCCTCCTCAACCGCTCTGGCATGACTTTGTCACAGCTCTGACCAGTATTAATTTTGTTGCGTATGCGGGAAACTCACTGATCATCTCAAGCATTTATGGCGTCCTGGTCACTTTTTCAAGCGCACTGGTTGGGTTTGGGTTTGCTCGCTTGAAAGGTCCAGGCAAAAAAGGGTTGTTCCTGGTGATGCTCTCCACCATCATGTTACCCAATATTGTCACGCTCATCCCTACCTATATCCTTTTTTCCCACCTGAATATGATCGATACATTCTGGCCCTGGGTTCTCTGGGGATTGGCCTCGGCACCTTTCCTCGTCTTTCTCTTTCGGCAATTTTTTAGCACTATTCCTGTCGAACTGGAGGAGGCCGCTATTCTGGATGGTTGTGGGTATGGGCGAATCTTCTTGCTCATTTTCCTGCCGCTCTCTCTCCCAGTGATTGTCACCGCTTTTCTGATTGCTTTCACTGGGGTCTGGGGTGACTATATTACTCCCGCGTTGTTGCTGAATCAAGATCACACGACGCTGGCAGTCGCACTCTCCACGGGTTATGTAGATGCGCACGGTCTGGCTTTACCAAACGTCCAGGCTGCTGGCACGTTATTCTACATTATTCCTGAAATCCTTGTCTTTATTGTTGCCCAACGCTACTTTGTGCGTGGCATTGTCACCAGTGGCCTGAAAGGGTAGAAGGAGGTGATACTTTTGCAGATAAGGGTATATCCGCATGATCTCTTGGAACCGGGGAAGAGCGGCACGAAACCAACCTGCACTCTGGCCCAA